>JBEKSZ010000089.1:0-22163 GCA_049516615.1 Candidatus Acidiferrum sp.
TGGACGCGCCGAAAGGCGTAAACGGCCGCAACAGCGACAATACCTTGATCAAGAAATATCTGAATTGGGAGCCGGACACGGCCTTGCGGGTGGGCCTTGAAAAGACCTACGCATGGATTTACGACCAGTACTTGGCGCGCGAAAAGGGCGAGCCGGGTGTGGTGAAGGAATACTTCGCGGCTGGGCGCGGTTAGCCAGAATTGCGGAGTTTGCCTGGCTCGCAAGATTCGCGCGCCAGGCGGCACTGAAATTAAGCTAGAAGATGAGCGGGCGATTTGCCGAAAAGGCGGATCGCCCGTTTTTTTGTTAGCCTTGTAGGCGCGGTCGCGCGGTGCGCCGCACGCTCACGTGAAAATCCTCGTTCTTAATTCCGGCTCGAGCAGTCAGAAGATCCGGCTTTTCGAAATTGGCGAAGCTTTGCCCGAACATCCGCCAGCGAGTCTGTGGGCTGGGAAGATCGAGTGGACGGACAAAGGCGCCGAAGTGTCGATCAACACTCCGGGCGGTTCGGTGCACAAGGAAGGGGTCGTGGCGGCGAACCGGGGCGCGGCGATCGAGCACTTGCTGGGACGTTTGTGGAACGGCGGCCAGCGCGCCGTGGAATCCGCCGCGAGCATCGACATGGTGGGGCATCGCGTCGTGCATGGCGGGCCAAGGTTCGAGCAGCCGGTGATGATTACCGCGGCGGTGAAATCGGCCATCGCCAAGGTTTCCGATTTTGCGCCTCTGCATAACCGCGCGGAGCTGGAGGGCATGGAAATCGTTGAGAAGTTGCTGGGAGCCGTTCGGCAAGCCGCCGTCTTCGATACCGGTTTTCATCGCCAGATGCCGCTGCCCGCAATTGTGTATCCTGGTCCATACAAATGGTTCGAGCAGGGAATTCACCGTTATGGATTTCACGGCATCAATCATGAATATTGCGCGCGTCGCGCGGCGCAACTTCTAAAAAAAGAATTGCAGTCGCTCAAGCTGGTGAGCTGTCATCTCGGCAATGGCTGTTCTCTCGCGGCGATTCGCGAAGGGCAGAGCGTCGACACGACGATGGGCTTCACGCCCCTGGAAGGCCTGATGATGGGCACGCGCTCGGGATCCGTGGATCCGGGGATTCTGACCTATCTCATGCGCCAGCAAAATCTCTCCGGCGAACAATTGGACGGCATTCTGAATAAACAGTCGGGACTCTTGGGTGTTTCCGGAATTTCCGAAGACATGCGCGAGATCGCCTCGGCGATGAAAAAAGGCAGCGAGCGCGCGAAGCTGGCCTTCGATATTTACATACATCGCTTGGTCTCCGGCATCGGAGCGATGGTTGCTAGCCTCGGCGGAATCAGCGCGCTGGTCTTCACCGCGGGAGTGGGAGAAAACTCTGCCGAAGTGCGCGCGGCGGCGTGCGAAAAGCTGGCGTTTCTCGGTTTGCAGCTCGACGCCGCGAGCAACGAAACGTTGCGCAGCGAGAAGCCCGCGCGAGACCAGGATATCGCGACAGAGGATTCCCGTGTGCGGGTACTGATGATTCGCGCGCAGGAAGAATGGGCCATCGCGCGCAGCTGCTGGTTGCTGAAATCCAGCTGAGAAAAATGTTCACGGTTGGGCTGCTTTGTCGCGATAGAACTTCTGCAGCACGAAGAACGCCTTCTTCTTTGCGCCCGTGTTGGAGACCAGGCCTTTGCGATTGTAATAGTCCTGCACGCCGGGCAGCAGCCTGCGCGGGGAATGAAAATCCATCAGCACCCACGGGGACATGCCCACAAGCGACGGAATATGCTGCAGCATCTTGATTTGCTGTTCGTAGAGGCCCGCCTGATATTCCTCGGTCCAGCGCTCCTCGGCCTGGCCGTGGCGGCCGGCGGGTGCCCCCGCGCCGAACTCGCTGAGGATCACAGGTTTCTTGTCTGCGATGGTCCACTTCAGGCCCGCAATATCCGCTGGTTTTCCTGAATACCAGCCGAAGTATTCGTTCAAGCCGAGCACGTCGAGAACCTCTGCAAGCGCGTCGTTTAGCGCCGGGGCCTCGGGCCCAAGACTCTTGCTGGGATTCATGGCCGAGGTGATCAGACGCGTGTCGTCCAGTTGGCGCGTGAAGGCCGCCAGTCTGCCAAGAAAGTCGAGGCGTGCAGGCGATGGCGGCGTTTCGTTCGAGAGCGACCAAAAAATAATCGACGCCCGGTTGCGATCACGCACGATCATCTCGCGCATCTGCGATTTGGCGTTTTCGAGCGTGGCGGGATTTTCCCAGGCGATGCCCCAGTACACGGGAACCTCGGACCAGAGGAGCAGCCCCATTTTGTCGGCGAGACGGACGGCGGCTTCGTTGTGCGGGTAATGCGCGAGGCGTACGAAATTGCAGCCCAGTTCCTTGGCCCAGCTTAGCAGGATGCGGTCGTCGTCTTCGCCACTCGTGCGGCCGCCGCGGTTGGGTGCCTCGTCGTGCATGGAGACACCGCGAAGAAAAATGGGTTGGCCGTTTAACAGGATTTGCGTTCCGCGCGTTTCGATGGTGCGAAAGCCGATGTCCTCGGAAAGGGAAGCGCTGGCGGTAGAGAGTGTCACGCGATAAAGTTTGGGAGAATCAGGCGACCATAGTTGGAGTTTGGCGGGAAAGCGAAAGGCCGCGCGGCCAGTGGCATCGGTAGTCGCCGTTTGCTGAATCCCAGCTTCGGGAATCTCGATGGTGACTTGCCGTGAAGCGAGTTGCTGTGATCCAGGCGGGCCGTCGAGCTGCACCCAGCCGGCGATTTCGTTCAGCGAACCTTTTGCCAGCTGCACGAGGTAGTCTTGAATGAAGGTTTCCGGTACCTCGAGAAGCGCTACTTCGCGCGTAAGCCCGCCGTAATTCCACCAATCGGTGTTCAGTCCAGGAACGCCATCGGCGCGCCGTGCGTTGTTCACTTCGGCGACCAGAAAATTCTCGCCCTCGGCAAGCTGGTCGGTGATCTCAAAATCGAACGGCGTGAAGCCGCCTTCGTGTTCGCCAAGGGGCTTGCCATTGAGATAAACACGTGCGAAATAATTTGCCGCGGCGAAATAAACGAAGACGCGCGTCTGCGGTTTTTTGTGATACGAGAAGGATTTCTTGTACCACAGCGGACCCTCGTAGAAAAAAAGCTCGGCGCGCTGTGAATTCCAGTCGCCCGGAACCTTCAGTGCCGGTGAAGCGTCGAAATTGTACTCGACAAGATCACTCTGGTCGCGCGGCTTTCTGTTTTCGTAAAAGCGCCCGCCGAGACCGGTCTCGTAGGGATCGACGATCGCCTCCCATTCCCCGCTGAGACTGAGCGACGTTCGCCCGCTTAGATTGCTGAGCAGCGGGGATGGAGCGTTCTGCGCCCTTACGCCCGATGCCAAACTACCCAGGCAAAGAAATAGTGAACAGAGGATTCGTCTCATGGCGAGGTTTAACCCTGCTTCGATTCTATTGGAGTCGGAGAATATCGCAAATTGCGCGAGAACTGCGCGCGCTGACGAGATTGCACAGCGAGCCCGCGAGATGGTTTCCCCGCGCGGTGCCTGTCAGGCGGCCAGGCGTGCTCGAGGATTTCGCTGTGGTATTTTGCGGCTCGCGCTTTGCCGCCCTCCCTGGCGGATATTAGCACGACGCTCGATTTGATGCCCCGGGCAGGCCGCGCCTGCCGCGCAAGGACTACGATCGAGGGAGAAGCAAGCAGCGGCCGATCACCCCCGTGAGTTGGTCTTGTGCCGCAAGAGCCAGCTTGCGGCTCACGCCTTGTAAACCTCGCAAGTGGTCTGCAAAGTTCCAGGCCAGGTCGCGCGCCACGCGGACGTTCCAGATTGCCAGCAGCTGCCCGACTTTTCCTGTATCTTGCGCGAGCTCACCGATAACTCCAGCGGCCAGAAATTGCAACGCCACGGGGAGCACCTGTTCGAGCAGGCCATTCACGTTTTCATAGTCATCGTGCTCGGGGCTCTGCAGACTCGGCGTCAGATGTAACTCATCGTCGGTTCTTAGAAGCGCCAGCGCCAAATCGTGATTGATGTGAGCGTTCATCCCCGTCAGGGCAAACTGAATACGATCGACACCGCCGCGGTTTCTGGCCTCAAACAGGGCCGCCCACGAACTCGCAAGATCCGGATTCTGTTCTAACGCGTCGCTTATCGCGGCAAAGTAGAAGCCGGCAAAAACTACGTCGAGATGTGTCAGCCATGCGCCGTCTTTCCAGCCACCCGGCGGAGGCTGCGTGTCGACTTGTTCGGTCACCATCAAATAAAGTTTGTTGAACCATTTTAAGCCGTCGTTACTCGGCAACAACGCATCGATGCCTTGCATGATGACCACGACATCGGCGATGGTGGCCGGCGCAGCGCCAGTAACAATTTGCAGGAGTTGGGCATCGGTCGGATTAAGGTTCGCCATTACCGCATTCCTCGCTATCCCGCAAGACGTCCCACGCACTGAGAAGCAGCTGCAGTGTTTGGCGCGCCAAGGCGAAAAGTAGCCAATGTTCAGCGCGCTTGGCCATTTCCCGAGACGATAGCACGGGAAAATGTGAAAAGGGAATTGACAAGGCCAGACGAGGGTGTGAGAGTGCGTGGCGGCTCGCAGCGGCGCGTCGTAGCCGTTTTCGGGTGCGGGAATGTCGCGGCTCGTGTTGGAGGCCTCCATGCGTTTCAGAGCTCTAAGGGCGGTTTGCTGGGTATTGGCGGCGATGGCCATTTCTGCCGCTGGCACGGGATTCTCGGTACGCGCGGAGACGGCAAACGCCGCGACTGCGGAAACGCGGGCGGAGGCGCCTGGCGCTGTGCCGACGCAGATTGCCGGGCATGACGCGATTGTGCTGGGGGCGGCGTGGTATCCGGAGCAGTGGCCCGAGGCCCGGTGGAGCGAGGATTTGAAGATGATGGAGGCGGCGCATCTGAGCGTGGTGCGCGTCGCGGAGTTTGCCTGGAGCACGATGGAGCCGGCGGAAGGGAAGTTCGAGCTAGACTGGCTGGAGCGCGCGATTGATTTGGCGGCCCAGCACCACATTATGGTGGTGCTGGGCACCCCGACGGCTACGCCTCCGGCCTGGCTCACCAGCAAATATCCCGACACTCTGCGCACGGAAGAGAATGGCCGGCTGGCTACGCACGGGGCGCGTGCGCAGGAATCGGTGACCTCGGCGCGCTACCGTATGTTTTGCAGACGCATCGTGGAGCAGATGGTTTCGCGCTTTGGGCACAATCGCAATGTGGTTGGCTGGCAGATCGACAACGAATACAGTTATGCGCTGATGTCTTACGACGACGATGCCAAAAAACAGTTTCAGGACTGGCTGAAGAAAAAATATGGGACGCTGGCGAGTTTGAATGAGCATTGGACGACGGCATACTGGAGCCAGACGTATGACAGCTGGAGCGAGATTCCGTTTCCGAAACCCGGGCACAATCCCGGGCTGCTGCTCGACTGGAAGCGTTTCGTCAGCTATGCGTGGACTTCCTACCAGCAGGAGCAGATCGAGGTGATTCGCGCGCACGCCGATGCCCGGCAATTTATTACCGGAAATTTGATGGGTTGGTGGGATGGCATCGATCAGTATCAGCTTACGAAATCGCTGACATTTGCGGCCTGGGACGATTATGTGGGAACCGGGCATGTGGATCCGGACTGGAACGGTTTGCTGCACGACTTGATGCGTGGGCTGAAAGGCGAAAACTTCTGGGTGATGGAGACGCAGCCCGGTGCGGTGAATTGGCAGACTGTAAATAACTTTCTGAATAAAGGCGAAGTGCGCGCGATGACTTGGGAAGCGATTGCCCATGGCGCCGACGACGTGAATTTTTGGCAATGGCGCAGCGCGCTGAACGGTCAGGAAGAGATGCACGGCGCGCTGCTTGGTCCGGATGGGACGGCGGTGCCGCTGCTTGAAGAGGTAAGCCAGACCGGACGCGAGTTCGCGCAAGCGCAGGAGGCCTTTCGCGGCACCAGGCCGGTGTCAGAGGTGGCCTTGCTGCATTCCTACGAGAGCCGCTGGGCGATTGATTGGCAGAAGCACACGAACAAGTACGATCAGGGCGCGGTGTTGAAGGGCTATTACAAGGCGCTGCGCAAGCTGGCGCAGTCGCTGGATGTGCTGAGCCCGTACGCGCCGCTTGCGCAGTACAAATTAGTGGTGGCACCGGATTTGAATGTAATTCCCGCAGATCTCGCGCGGCATTTGCTTGCGTATGTGAAGGACGGCGGGCACCTGGTACTCGGTCCGCGTTCGGGAATGAAGGACGAGTTCAATGCCCTGGCGCCGCAGCGGCAGCCGGGGGTCTTGACGGATGCTCTGGGTGGGCGCGTCGAACAATACTATGCGCTGGAGAACGACGTTCCGGTGAGCGGCAGCTGGGGCGACGGAATGGCCAGCGTCTGGGCCGAACAGCTAAAGGCTTCCGCCGCGGACGACGAGGTGCTGCTGCGCTATGGCGCGGCAAATGGCTGGCTTGATGCGCAGCCGGCCGCGATCACGCGAAGTTTTGGAAAGGGGCGTATCACCTATATTGGCGCAATTCTCGACGACACGCTGATGGCCTCGGCCGCGTCGTGGATGACCCGGACAAGCGGGGTGTCGGCGGCGTTTGGTCCGGTGCCGGACGGGATCGAAGTATCACGGCGCGTGGCGGACGGCCAGCAGGTGTTTGTGCTGATCAATTTTGGCGCCAACGAGCAGTCCGTCACTTTGCCGCACGCCATGAAATCACTGCTCGACGGCAAGGACACTTCGGCCGTCAGCTTGCCGCGGTACGGCGTAGCGATTCTGCGGGATGCCCGCTAGCGCGCACCTTGGCGGCCTGTCTCCGCCGTTGAGCTCGCTGGAATTTCCGCGCCGCTTGCTATAGGCTGACGCCTCGTTGCGCCGTCAGGACCACTTAGGACTCATCAGGACCATTGATGCAGCTCACACAAGCTGACCCAACACTTTACAATCCCGATCTCGCTCCGATTCCTTCCGCAAAACGATCGTGGACCACCTACAACTACGCATCGCTCTGGGTGGCCATGAGCGTGTGCATTCCTACCTACATGCTGGCTTCCGGGTTGATTGCCGGGGGCATGGACTGGCTGCAAGCGGTGGTGACGATTTTTCTGGGCAACCTCATTGTGCTGGTTCCCATGCTGCTCAATGCGCATGCCGGGGCCAAATACGGGATACCGTTTCCGGTGTTCGTGCGGGCTTCCTTTGGGGTGCGCGGGGCCAACCTGCCGGCGGTGCTGCGGGCGCTGGTGGCTTGCGGATGGTTTGGCATCCAGTGCTGGATTGGCGGAGCGGCCGTTTTCTCGATGCTGCGGATCGTATGGCCGCGCGCGGCGGGCGCGCCGGGACTTGTGTGGATCTGCTTTCTGGCATTTTGGGCCATCAATATGGTGGTGGTGTGGCGCGGGATTGAAACGATCAAAATTCTGCAAGGCATTGGCGCGCCGTTTATGCTGGGCGTCGGACTGCTGCTGCTCTTCTGGATTACCCGCAAGGCTGGGGGTTTTGGGCCGGTGCTGCACACGCCGAGCAAATTCCGAACGACGGCGGAGTTTGTGCGCTTCTTCATTCCCGCGTTGACCGGGATGGTGGGCTTTTGGTCCACCGTGGCGCTGAATATTCCGGACTTCACGCGTTATGCCCAATCACAGCGGGCGCAGATGGTTGGCCAAGCGCTCGGCTTGCCCACGGCCATGACGTTGTATGCATTTATCGGCGTGGCGGTGACTTCGGCGTCGGCGATTCTTTTTGGCCAGCCGATCTGGGATCCGGTGGTGTTGCTGAGCCGGTTCAACCAGCCGGTGGTGGCGTTGATTGCGCTGATCGCGCTGCTCTTGGCTACGCTGAACACCAACGTGGCGGCCAACGTGGTGTCGCCCTCGAACGATTTCTCCAACCTGCGGCCAAGCCTGATTTCGTTTCGCATCGGCGGGCTTATCACCGGAGTGGTGGGCATCTGCATGATGCCGTGGAAGCTGCTGGCTGATTTCAGCTCGTATATTTTCGGATGGCTGGTAGGTTGTTCGGCGCTGCTCGGGCCCATTGCGGGGATCATGATTTGTGATTACTACATCGTGCGGCGTCGCCAGCTCTTTCTGGAAGATCTTTATCGCCGAGGCGGGCGATACGAGTACGGAAACGGGTTCAATGGAAAGGCCATCGTGGCGTTGCTGACGGGTATCGCGATTGCGCTGGTTGGGCTAGCTCTTCCCTCGCTGCACTTTCTTTACGACTACGCGTGGTTCGTGGGATTTCTTCTTGCTGGCGCGATTTACTATGCGCTGATGGCGGGTGACCGGGAGCGTTGAAGGATCAGGGAACCTTCCGTTGCTACGTGCGCGCTCGTTGCGGCTTTCTGTGCTGAATTTAATTTCTCGTGCGATGGGTACGTGTGGTTCTTTTGTAAGTCATTGATTCCAATACGGCTGCAGTTGGTTTGGATGCAGATTTTAAACCCGCCCAACCTGCTGTCGCTGCCTGGCTTGATCATTCGCCTTATTTTTCTGCCGCTTTCTCAATGCTGGACTCCGCAGCCAGAATCGCCGGGCCTCAACGCCAGGGGAACGGGCAACGCGGATTTTCGGAGCGGGCAGCGCGTTGACCGTCTGGCGCGCCCTGCCAGGCTTCCGCGCGGAAACTGTCTGACCGCGAAAGAGACCCGCGGGAATGCGGAAACGTCCCCGGCCGACACGCGGAGATGGCCATTGCGATGCGGCAAATAGAAACCACGATCCCGCATGTTCTGCGGAGATTAAGCGGCGGAGTTTTTTTTTGTGTGGGAAAATGAGGGGGTTCGGAAAGAAAAAGATCTCGCAGCTCTTAAGAAAAAAGACTGGTTTTTTCTTGATCGAAGGGACGCCAAATCCATACAGACGATGCAACATCAGATTGGACCTATGTGAGTTGTTGGAAAGCAAAGACGCCGAAAACGCCAGGACCTTGAAAATTGTCCCCAACTGGAAAGTATCTGGAACGTGGGAGTTTATCGCATTGGTAAGTTCATGAACAGATTTCTGCACCGAGTTCTTGTCACTGCAAAGCACGGGCTCGCTTGCAATTGAAATAGTATCCCTCTCCGCCAGACCAATTGGTTTCGTCTGCAACTGTCTATAGTTCCCCCCACTCTGCGTATCAAGGTTGTGGCCGGCTCGCGCGCGCGCGTCCTCTCGGAGACTTATTCCTTGAGAAGGGGATCGCGTTTTATGGCAACTTCACATCCGCGACCCGGCGGGCGAATAGAGACTTACCCTCCTCCAATCTACGGTAGTCGGCCAGACTTCCTCTTCCTTCAAGGTGCGATTAAGGCGCTTGACGTAAGCATTCCTTTTGGTGGTAAGCTTCAAAGCACATATTTACTTGCTTTAATTCAATTGCTTAAGTATGGTTAATATGCGACCAGTCTGAAGCAATGGATTGAATCTATAATGTTGCGCTCGATTCTCTGCATATGGGTTTCCGTACTGTCGTGTTGCCTCTTCCTCCCTGAAGCGGCCTTTTCGCAGGGTGAAACAACTAGCGCCATAGTTGGCTCGGTGACTGATGCGAGCCATGCCGCCGTTGAGGGCGCGCTGGTCACGATTGTCAATCGCGAGACCGGGCTGCGGCGCAGCGCCACGACCGACGAAAACGGGCGTTTCAGTTTTCCACAGCTGAAACCCGGTACGTACTTGATAAAGGTCGAGGCGGAGGGTTTTGATCCGAAGCAGAACGACGGCGTGACCGCTGGCTTGGGACAAAAGCAAAGCGCAGATTTCAGATTGCAGATCGCCCAGGCCAAGCAAACAATAGAGATCAGCAGCGATGCCGCCATACTGAATCCGGAAAACGCGAATACCTCGACGACACTAAGCGCGCGAGCGCTGGCGGACCTGCCGAATCCCGGAGGTGACTTGACGTATCCCTTACAGTTTGCAGCGGGCGCGCTGATTAACACGGCGGGAAGCGGCAACGATTTTGTGGGTGGCACAAACGGGTACGGGAATGTGGAATTTAACGGACTGCCGGCGCTTTCGAACGGTTACATTGTCGATGGGCTGGAGACGAACGACCCGCTGACGAATTTGAACAGCGGACTCTCGACGAACCTGGTACTCGGATTGAATTCCATCTCCGAAGTAACGGTGAACACGCTTTCCTATGCCGTCGACCAGGGCCGCTACGGTGCGGCACAGGTCAACTATGTAACCAAGTCCGGTGCCAACCAGTTTCACGGAAACCTATATGAGTTGTGGAATGGAGCGAGTTTCAACGCGGCCGACTACTTCACGAATGCGACGCCCGGAAATCATAAACCGCGCTCGACCGTAAACCATTTCGGAGGCAGCGTGGGGGGGCCGATTCGCCACGACAAATTATTCTTTTTTTTCGACAGCGAATGGGTGCGGATTGCTTTGCCGATTGTCACGCCCACAACTGTGCCGACGGTGGCGTTTCAAAATTATGTCCTGCAACAACTGCCGCTGGGTCTAAAGGAGAGTGGCGGTGACACCATTTATCCCGCGGCGCCGCAGGAGGTCCCGTTTTACCAGAGGATGTTTTCGCTATACGGCAACACCGGCGGGACGCCTCTGGCGGTACTCGGTTGCCCGTTCGATGTTGGGGGCGGTGCGCCCGCGATTACCAATGATGGAAACGGGTGCGCCAACCGGCAGAGCGTCTCGCATTCAAGCGATGACCATGAACAGGTACAAACGGCGCGCTTGGATTACAACATCAACGAGAAAAACACGATGTGGCTTCGCTTGCAGGCCGATACTGGGTTGCAAGCGGCCTACACCGATCCGATTAACGGCCTGTTTGACGCGGTTTCGCCGCAGCCGCTGTACTCCTTTGCCGCGGGCTACACGCATGTGTTTTCGCAGAATCTCGTGAACTATTTCAATCCGGCATTTTCCTGGTATGAAAGTCTATTCGGGCCGGCGAATTTGCAACAGACACTCGCAGCGTTTCCCCTTGTTTTGCAAGGCAGCGGTGCGAATGCGCCGTTCACAACGGTCGGTGGACTGGACAATACGTGGGTGCAGGGACGGCGCGCCTCGCGATTCTTCATCAACGATAACCTGGCCTGGAGTCACGGGACGAACGAACTGCGTTTCGGAACGAATACGCGAATATTCCGACTGAATGATTATGATTTTGGAGAGGGATCAGTTCCGACGGTGGTGTACACCACGCTGCCGCAATACATTTACGGAGCGGCTTCCACGGCGACGGAGACGTTCCCAACATCGGCAAACGAACCATTCAACTTTCTGAACCTGGACTTGTACGCGCAGGATACCTGGAAGGTGACGAAGAAGCTAACGTGGACGTTCGGCATTCGCGACACATTTAATTCCAATCCGTTGAATCCTCATCAGGAAATCGCGCGCCTTAGCGGGTCATTTGCTTCGATTTCGCACGATGTTAATCAGCCGCTCGACGCGGCGATCCAAACGCATCTCGGCACGGTGTTTTCCGCGACGCCGCTGGCGATCCTGCAGCCCAGAATGGCCATCGCCTGGCAGTTTGAGCCCAACACCGTTCTCCGCACCGGCTTTGGTCTCTTCAGCGACATTCTGCCCGGCAGCATCGCCGATGTCGTGGGCGTCAATCCGCCCTATGTTCAAACCTTCCAAGGCGGCCTTCTTGGAACCGTTGGCGGGACAGCCATCGCGCCGGGAGTAGCTAATAGCGCGGTTGACGCAACAAAGGCCGCCAAACAATCGTTTAGCGCGGGATTTCCGCAAGGCCAGCTTTCCTGCGCGTCCGCGCAATCGAGCCCCGCGACGTGTCTGCCTCCGGTGAACATCACGGCGGTGCCCGATGGGCAATTGCACGCGCCGTATTTCATGGAGTGGAGCCTGGGACTCGAGCATCAGTTCGGAAGCGCGGCGAGTATCGAAGTGCAATATGTGGGCACCCGCGCGGTGAATCAGCCGTATCTTACGCAGGTGAACGGCTATCAAACCGTGTGTGGCGGATGCTTTGCACCGTTTCCTTACGCTCAACCTACTGATGCGCGATTTGCCGCGGTAACGCAATTTTCGACAGGTGCGAACAGCCACTACGACGGATTACAAATAACCGCGAAGAAGCGTCTCGGACACGGTTTCATGGGACAACTGAACTACACCTGGAGCCGCTGCATGGACACGGTTTCCAACGGTGGCTTTTTGCAGTTTTCCTCTGGCGGAATTTTAGCGCCTCTGCCAGGAGAATTGGCGCGCGACTACGGCCCCTGCGACTACGACATTCGAAACAATCTTAACGCCCAATACGTTTATCAACTGGCGGCCAAAGTCGAAAACCGAGTTCTGGGATATGCGTTGAATGGCTGGCAAGTGTCGGGAACGGTGTTCTGGCATAGCGGAATTCCATTTTCAGTGCTGAGTACGCCTTACTCTGCAAATGGCGACGGCATTGTAAACGGCAGTGGGCCGCAATTCGCTAGCGTCATTCCTGGCGTGCCGCTCTACGAGCACCAGCCGATTCCCGGTGTCACGCAGCCCGGTACGGTGCAGTGGCTCAACCCCAATGCATTCGTATCGACCGTGGATCCAAGCACAGGAGCCTGCTACGGAGGCGACAGTCCAACAAATTGTCAATTCGGAAATCTCGGGCGCAACGCGCTGAGAGGGCCTCATTTTGCCTGGAGTGACTTCTACATAACGAAGTGGTTTCCGTTATCGGAGCGGGTGAAGATGCGCTTCGACGTTCAATTTTTCAATGTGTTTAACCACCCCAATTTCGCGCTTCCCAGCATGGTTCTTGCCGGGATCCCAGGCAAGCCTTCTACCCAAACTGGATTTGGTGCGATTACCTCCACGACTTCTCCGCCAACGGGCCTGCTCGGCGTCGGCTTGGGCGGTGACAGCACCCCCCGCATGATTGCGTTTCAATTGCGCCTTGAGTTTTAGAGGATTCGAATACTTGAGACCGCTCATCTCCATTTGCTTTGCCAGAGCAATTTCCAGATCGTCCCGAAGCCCTGAATCATCCGCGGCGTCGGCAAGTCCGCCGTCCAGAATTCTCCCAGACTTTTTCTGTTGAGGGCTTGCACATGGGAGGGCTCAAGATGGGCCGGCCCACGACGGGTCATCGTGAGCTCTAGAGGCTAACCGGAGTTTGGAGTTCCGAAGGGGTTTATTTTGCTTGTTGGATGGGGCCGGAGACGTCTAACTCTACGTTTACGACTGGTTTTACTTTTAGGAGAAAATTGCTGGGGTCCCTGAGGCCCCAGGAGATATAGGGGACGTCGAATTTGGCGGTGGCCGTCCATTGGACGGAGGTTAGGTTGGCATGGACTTGGGCGGTTAGGTCGTGGTCGGCGCCGTGGAGGGTGAAGATGCCCTGGAGTTTTATGTCTGACGCGCCGGAGGAGTTTACCTGGCCTTCGATTTGCGTTGGGCGGAAGACGGCCTCGGGAAATTTTGGGGTTTCGAGAATCTCTTTGTGCATGCGGGCGTCGCGGGAGGTGTTGCCGCTGTCGCCGCTGGTGGCGTAGACGACGATTTCGCCGGCGGCCTTGCCGGTTCGCGGATCGTAATGAAGGGCACCGCTTTTTAGGCTGAAGGTGCCGTGCACGGTGTGCAGGGTGCTGTCGACGGTGTAGTGGACCTGGGATTGCGCGGGGTCGAGCATGAGAACGACTTCGTTGGCGGGCGCAGCGACGGATTGTTGATTTGATGGAGTGAGACGCGTTGGTGGCGGAACCGCAGTGGCGGTTAGGAACAGCGTTACGCCGAGAACGGCTGCTGAACCGGTTGCGAATTTCAGCGCGGAGATTTTCATGATTTTTCTTCTCGTCGGATTCACAGTGTATTCAGGTTCAGGTCGCTAGGACGCGCCCGCCTAGGGACGCGCGGATGGTTATCGCGTTTGTTGGTACGGCTTGCCGGAACGTGAGACCCAGCCCCGCACCCGTGAGGGCCTCGACGCCGTCCGTCAGTGCAACGTCGCCCTGGTGCTGAAAATAATCCATGCTCTGTGTGTGGTGAAGTTCATGTTGCCAGAAGGCGCCAGCCTAGGGAGGCGCCGGTTGTGAGCAGATCCGACGGTCCGCCCTGGCCTGCGTGAGCCGCCACCAAACGCGCGAAAAGCTCGGGGCTGCCCTCCAGGGCACGAAGAAAGCGGGCGCGGATACGCGGATGGCGCCCTAGCCAGAGCATTAAATGGCCCATGAGCATGGGCCGCCGGAGTAACTTGCGGTGGGCCCTTTCATAGTGTGTTAAATCACCGGCCATCATGGCTTCGGCTAGCGCCAATGCTTGACGGAAGGCCAGGCGCAAGCCTTCGCCGGTGATAGCGTCGATGCCGCCGGCGGCGTCGCCGACGAGCGCGAAGTTGCCGCGCTGCACGTTTCGCAGCGTGTGCATTACGCTGATCGCGCCACGCTCGCGGCTGGCGAGTTGTGCGCCGCGGAGATGGTTTCGCAGTTGAGGCAATTCCTGAAGCGCACGGCCGAAGTCGGCGTACTCGGGGAGTTCGGACATTACGACGATGCAAACCTCTTGCGGACCGACGGGCGTTGAGTAGGCCTGGACGTGCGTGCCCCAAAAAAATTGCGTGTATTCAGACCATGGCTGCATGCGGAAATGTTGCCGGGTGGCGTGACGTTTTTTGAGGCGGCGGGTATCCTCGAGGGCGCTCCAGCGGCGGAAGCGCGAGCCTTGGCCATCGGCGCCGATAATCCAACGGGCGCGGATTTTTTGGTTTGCGAGATGCACAGCTTGCGTGTCGATGCCGCGGACCGGAGTCTTCCACAGTAATTGCACGCCACAGTCTGCAGCCCTGGCAACCAGTCGCTTATGCAGCAAGGGGCGACGCATACCTATTCCTTGTTCCTCGGGAAAATCGGCGAAGACCTGTGCGTCTTCCTGGACAAAAGAGATTCCGCGCAGTCTTTGCGCCTCGCAGGGACGGATTTCTATTCCCAAGGCGCGCAGGGCCGCGAGGGTTTCGGGCATCATGCCTTCGCCACAAGGCTTTTCAATGGGCGGGGCGGCGCCGTCGGCGAGGGTCACGGAGAGGCCCTTTTGGCGCGCGGCGATGGCGGCGGCGAGACCCGCCGGTCCACCGCCAATGACGAATACATCCGTGCGATGTTGCGAAGAGAGCACTCATCTGCCTTTCTCTGTGCTGTTGACCGGCACTCCGTTGCCCGGTTCACGCGGCTATGCTTGTTGGATGTTGACGGTTGATTTCCCGGTGCACCGGGGTTGCTAACATTTCAAGCAGAGAAGCGGGGTAAGAGTTGACGGGCGCCCCCGTCCCGTTTCGGACCGCCTGGGCAATTGAAGGGTTGGAGAACTGGGAACCAGGACGCGCGCAAACGGGTGAACCAGGAAGTGAGATTTAGTTTTCTGGCGCGGAACGGCGGCGGCGACCGCTGATCAGGTAGATGGCGGCGCGGAGTTCAAGGAGCGGGTCGCGCGATGGCGCGATACCGTCCACGCGTGGAATGGGATCGAAGATGATGTGCTTTTGCTCGTGATCGCTGTCGGCGACGCGGGCGTTGAGCGAGATGGTTCCGACTTCGACCTGAGTACGTTCGGACGGCCACTGGATGGTGGCGTCGTCGACGACGTCGCCGTCGTTCGCGAGCTGCACGAGCAGGCGAAATTGAATGGAAGCGCGCGCGATCCGTGCGTCCAGTTCATCGAAAAGATAGCGGGCGGGTTTGGTGGCCAGAGTGGCAGCGTCGAGATAATCCGTTCCTTCAGAAGGGACAAGGCGATAACGCCCGAAACGGGCATTGCCGCTGTTGTTGGTGAACTGCATGGCGGTGATGCCGAAGAAGTTTTCTCGCGCAAAGCTGGATGGCGCCGGTTTGGGGGCCTGGACGAAGGCCAGGGCTGCGGGATGAGTGGCGAGAAATTGTTCAACGGGCGAAGGCGAGGCCGTGGATGAGCTGCTGGCGGCGAGGGCGCGGACAAACTCGAGGAACTCATCGCCGGTATGCGCGGGGAAGGCATCGGTCGAGTGGGCGATGATGTCGGTGTGGACACGCTCGGCGAGATTGAAGCGAATGGCGAAGCCGCGCGGGCTGGCGTTCGGATCAGGATCCGGGATGAGCGGGATGCCGGTGCCGTTGGAAAAGCGCGCGGTAACGGGAGTGGACGGGAGATGGAAATGCGGGGCGCGGCTGAGCGTTTGGGCGGACTGCGCGGGGGTGAATGTCCCGGTGAGCATCTGGCCCTTGGCGTGAGCGGGGCGGAAGCCGGGGTGAAGGCCAAAGATGGCGTCAAATTCTTTCAGCAGATTGTTGCTGAGGGCTATGATTTTTTCATCGTCGGGAAGCGGCATGAGCTGGTGTCCTGTGCAGTCCTATGGTTATGGACCTAGCGCGCATTATTGTAGTGCCTTCGGGCCGCGGAGCGCACGGGTTGAGTTTTTGACGGCATGATGTCCGCCTGGGCTGGCGGAACTCTTGTCGCGGTAAGGGAAGACTGGCGATCGGCGAAGTCGAGTTCAGCCGGCCGGTTCAGCCGGAATGATGACCGGCTTATCGTGCAAAGACGACTACCCCGTTGGCCGGGATGGTGATACTGGCCGAGGATTGGAAGCCGTGTAAGGGAGGGCCGCCGGCGGTGATGCTGCCATGGTTGCCTGCCACTTGGGGATTGGGGAAATTGTCGTAGTAGTCAGAATTGAAGATTTCCTGCCAGGAACCGGGGTAGGGAAAGCCGATGGCGTAGTTGTACCAGGTTTCCTCAGCCAGGGTAGCGACGACAATCACGTCCTGGCCGGTTCCCTCGAGCCAGCGTTGGAAGGCGATGACGCGGTTTTGGTTGTGAACGTGAAAGGCGTTTACGTTTTCGCTGCGAAGGGCGGGCTGGCTAGAGCGGACGCGGATAGCGTCCTTGGTGAATTGGAGATGGTTGCCCGTGACCGGATCTGCGCTGGTGAGGGCGCTCCACTCGATGAGGTGGGCGAGATCGCCGGGGTCGCAGTGCCATTGCGATGGCGCGAGAAATTCCTGGCCCATGAAAATTTGCGGGATACCAGGCGCGGTCAGCAGTAGGGCGGTGGCGACGCGCGAGCGGCTGCGCGCGTACCAGCTTTCCGTAGCGATACTGTCGGCGAGCGTGGGTATGCGCTGGTCGTTGCCGAGATTGACGACGTCGTGATTCTCGACGCAGGTAACAGCTTGCCATGCGTGCGGCAGGTCTGGAGGAAAGAGGTTTTCGGCGATGGCATCGAAATCTATGGCGGCGGATTGCCCTCCTGAGGCTTGCGCGATGGCGCCGCGGATGGCCAGGCGGAGGCCGTCGTGTTGCAGGACGTCAAAACCTGTGCCGCCGGCGGAGGTGGAAGCCACGATCTGCGAGCGGGCAGCCGAAAATTCGCCGGGCCAATATTCAGCGTTTTGCAGGAGGCAGGGCTTTGTGAAACGCGCGGTATCGGTGAGGCTGGCGCAGAAAGACCAGCCGCTGTTGGCGTTCAGGTAGAGGAGCATGCTGATTTCGTCGTAGCGGAAGCCGTCGACGTGGAACTCTTTGATGTAGTAGCTCGCGCTGTTGATGATGAACTGGGCAACGTCCTGGTTCCAGAGAGCGAAGGCCAGGCCGCCGACATAGCCGCCGTTGGCGCTGGTGAAGTACAGGCTTTCGTTGTGGCCGAAGGGATCGTCAGGAGTGCTGATGGGAGCGGCGCGATCGAAGAAGTAGAGGCTTTGGTCGTCGGAGGGACCCGGAGGATTGTCCCAGCCGCCGGCGTGGTTGTAGACCACGTCGAAAACGACGGCCATACCGCAAAGGTGGCAGAGATCGACGAGGCATTTCAGTTGCGCGGGGGCGGGGGTGATGTCCGCTGCGGTGAGCGGCGGAAAACCTTTTGCGGCCAGCAGGCTGTTGATGGTGACGAGGTAGGTGGCCAGGGCCGCGGGGTCGGACACCACATAGGGGAAGTCTGGGGAGAAATAGTCGGCGCCATTGTAGCCCATGGAGGGGTCGGTTTCGACTTCGTCGATGGGCAGAGGCTGGAGGACGTTGACGCCCAGCGCTACGAGGTATTCGAGTTTTCCCACGACGTCTAGAAAGGTGGAGGCGACACCGGGCGAGCTTGGAGCGTAGGTGCCAACGTGGAGTTGGTAGATGATCATGTTGGAGAAATCGGGGGTGAGGAAGGCGGAGTCGTGCCAGGGGTAGGCGGTGGCGGAGCGGATAACACAGCTGCAGGTCGGGAATGGGGAGTCGGTGGCCAGGTCGCGGGCGTAGGGGTCGCGTTTGTAGCCGCTGATGCCGGACGGGCCAACGATGTAGAAGTGGTAGAGGTCGCTCTCGGCGGCGGCGGGGAGGAAGCCGGTCCAGTAGCCGTTGGCGTCTTTGGACATCAAGAGATCTTCGGTCTGCGTGTTTTGCGCTATCCCTGAGAAGGTGCCATTGAGATAGACGGCGGAGGCGCGCGGGGCCCAAGTGCGAAAGGTCGCGCCGCCGGGAACCAGCGTTGCGCCCATGGGGGTCGATGGAGAGATATTGGATTGCGAGAGCATGGGTAGGGTCTCCTCGGGGCAGGACTTGGAGATGCGCAATCGACCGGGAGAAGTCGAAGCGCAAATAGGATAGTACGCAAGGCGCAAAACGAGTTACGTAATTTTCTAAACGACTGAAGCTGGAATTTGGTTGGGCGTGCAACACGCCTTGCACAAACGCAGGCGGCCCCCGGAATTCTGTTGGGCGGCACGGCCCGGGGATGGCGCCCTCGCGGCCGTGGGACCCCGCCCATCTGGACCTCGCTGACGGGCTCGATCGCGGGAGAACCTCGCGTGTCGGTTCTCGGGTCAGCGACTCCTTCAGGCCTTGGGCGGATCGCCTGCAACGAACTGCGGACGCGGCAGGGAGGGCGGGAGTTCCCCGAGGGGGAGACGGCTCTTTTTAAGGATGGGGACCCAGCCGGCCGGGCGAGGAGCAGGAGGGATGCCGTCGGGCCGGTGGCGAAGACCACAATGGTGCGGACCGGCCGAGACCAAATGAGAGCCCCATTCACAACCTCTCAAGCAGAACCCGAGCCAGCGTGCCTGCTTAATGGCAGCGAGGCGGGACCGGGACTCGACCGCAAGAATGCTAGAAGAACCTCCTGGAAAAGGCGGAAAGGACGGGCCGAGGGCGTAACTTGACCGTAACCAGGGGGTGGGATAATGTGATTGAAGTTTCTCCTTGAAGTGGCTGCGGCCCCTCGGCGCGGCGGTGGTCCAGGCGTTTTTGTACATGACGGAGGAATCCCATCGGGCACCCCATTCCTGTCGCAGGCAAACCTACCAACTGGATGAGACGTAGCGTACATATTTCCGGAAAAATTGAACCGTTCTTCGGCACGCTGGATGAGAACGTGCGTTTACTGGAGGATTTGCTGCGTGTAGAGACGCAGCTGCACGACAGCAAGTTGACCATCGAAGGCGCGCACGATTGCGTGGAGCAGGCGGTGCGGATCGTGGAGGAGTACAACCACGCGGCGCAGCGGGGACGGGCGCTGTCGAGCGAAGAAGTGAAGAGCTTGATTCGCGTGGCTACTGATAACCCGGCGGAGTCATTGCGGGGGATGTTTGAGCCGGGGCGGGCGCGCTCGTTCGGGAAGAAAGTGGTGACGCCGAAGAACGCCAGCCAGCGGCGGTACATGGAGGAAATTGAGAAGCACGACATGATGTTTGGGATTGGCCCGGGCGGGACGGGCAAAACCTATATCGCCGTGGCCATGGCTGTAAGTGCCCTGCTGACGAAGCAGGTGAATCGTATTATTTTGGCGCGGCCCGCCGTGGAGGCTGGGGAACGGCTGGGCTTTTTGCCGGGAACATTGCAACAGAAGATCGATCCCTACATGCGGCCTTTATACGACGCGCTGTACGACATGCTGGACGCTGATAAGTTGGGAGCATTTCTCGAGAAGGGAACCATTGAGGTTGCGCCCCTGGCCTTTATGCGCGGTCGAACGTTGAATGATTCCTTTGTGATTTTGGATGAAGCGCAAAATACCACCAGCGAGCAGATGAAGATGTTTTTGACCCGGCTCGGATTTCACTCGAAAGCCGTGATTACCGGGGACGTTACGCAGATTGATCTGCCGGTGGGGAAGAAATCGGGATTGATAGAGGCCCTGGAAGTCTGCGGGAAGATTGAAGGGATCGGCGTGGTGCAGTTTGGCGAGAAGGACGTGGTGCGGCACAATCTCGTGCAGCAGATCATCCGGGCATATGAAGAGTGGGATATGGCCCACCCGCAGCGCGGGGGGAATGCCAACGCTGGACGCAGTGCGACGCGGATGGAGTATACAGCGAGCGAAGCGGTCGAGGAGTTGCCGCGCGAGGTGCGAGAGACGCCGGGGCGCGAAGCTTCGAAGGGATAATGGCGGCAGGGCGTGGCGGATTTGCGGTGATCAACCGGCAGCGGGGAGTGCGGTTTGCGCTTCCCGGGCTGCGAGAATTTTTGGAGCGGATACGCAAGGAATTGGGACTGGCGGGGACCCAGCTGGTCATCTGTTTTGTGACGGACGCGGAGATGGCGCGAATGAATGAGGTATATCGCCAGAAGCGTGGGCCGACGGATGTGCTGTCCTTTCCTGCTGAGCAGCCTCGAAGGAACGGCGTGGGTGTACGCGCGCGCGTGGGCAGAATTCCGCGAGGCACGCAGCCAAACCATGCTGGCCACGCTCGCGTCCCCGGGCGGGAGCCCGGCAAAAACCGCCGGCCAGCAAGGCGAACTCTCGCGGAGTATTTAGGCGACATCGCGATTTCTCCCGCTACGGCGCGGCAGAACGCGAAAAAGCACGGGCACGGGCTGGCCATGGAGTTGCGCATCTTGATGTTGCACGGGGTCTTGCACCTGCTGGGCTACGACCACGAAACCGACCACGGCGAAATGGACCGGCTGGAAATGAAGTTGCGCCGGCGATTCGGGCTCACATGGGGTATTTGAACTGGGCATTTATCCTGCGCCTGACGCTGTTGGCCGCGGGTCTGCCCATTTTTTCCTACCTGACGCTGATTTACCGCGAACTCGGGCGGATGACCACGGGACGAGTGCGCGAGCACCTGGACATATTTGAGACGGAAATTGAGCCCAAACTGCGAATTAACCGGCGCAGCGGCGGGCGCACGTTTCGCATTTTGGGGCATTTCTTGCTGGCGTTTCTGGTCCTCGAGACCACCCGCGGGGTGGTGTATTTCGTGCCCGGGAAATGGGAGTCGTTTGTTGAATTTTGCGTTTTTGTGACGCTGGAAGTTGTAATCGCCATGCACTTTATTCCGGACACGCTGCTCTATCGCACCACCGGAAGATGGCTGCTGCCGCTGTTGCCGATGGTTCGCGCGGGAATGTGGCTGGTTTGGCCGGCGCGCGTGTTCCTGGAAGGCGCGGAGTCGCTGGCGCGCATTTCGGAACATGAGCCGGAAAAAACCGAAGAGCAGCGCACGGAGGAGGGCATTGAAGCGTTGGTGGAGGCCGCCGAAGAGGAAGGCATCATTCATCCCGAACAGGCGGACTTGATCGAGCAGGTGGTGGAGTTTAGCGACAAACGCGTGCGTGAAGTGATGACGCCGCGTCCGGACATCGTGGCCATCGCCGCGGACGCCACCCTGGAAGAATTGCACGCCAAGTTTGTGGAGACAAAATTTTCCAAGATGCCGGTGTATGAACGCAGCGTGGATGAGATTTACGGTGT
Organism: Candidatus Acidiferrum sp.; assembly: GCA_049516615.1. GTDB lineage: Bacteria > Acidobacteriota > Terriglobia > Acidiferrales > UBA7541 > Acidiferrum. The sequence continues at coordinate 21,591 of JBEKSZ010000089.1, forward strand.
GGTGAACGCCCAGGAATTGCTGCACATCGCGGATGCCGATTTGCCGCGGCGGCGCGTGCGAGAATTGGCGCGACCCGCACTCTTTGTGCCGGAGACCAAGGCGGGGTCGGATCTGTTGCGAGAGATGCGTCAGAAGGGGCAGCCCATGGCGATTATTATCGATGAGCATGGCTCGGTGGCGGGGCTGGCGACGGTTGAAGATCTGGTGGAGGAGATTGTCGGGGAGAGCGGGAATGAGGGCCGGCCCCCGGCGCCGGACGTGGTGCGCGAACCTGACGGCGGGCTGGTGATGCGCGGGAGCATGAGCATCCCGGATGTCGAGGAGATGCTGGGGGTGCGATTCGGCGGGGAGTCGTACGAAACGGTGACGACCATCGCGGGGTTGCTGAATCACGCGTCGGGAAAGGTTCCGGCCGCCGGCGAAAAGATTGAGATAGAAGGCTATATTTTTGAAGTGTTAGAGGCCAATCAACGCAAAGTGCTGCGCTTGCGGATTCACAAGCGGCCGATCGAAGTGGCGGCGAAAGAACTATGACCTTGTTGGGCCCTAGGGTACAAATGGTAGGCGCGAGG
>JBEKSZ010000090.1:0-21818 GCA_049516615.1 Candidatus Acidiferrum sp.
GATGTGAAGAGCAACGCACTCGGCCGTGTCCGTCCCGTGAACGTACAGGAAATGATGGACAACGTTCGTTCTTACCTGCGGATCACGCAGGCCAGGCCCACGGTGGTGAAGAACTATTTTTGCGAACGCCATGTCCGATATGCCGCCAGTTGAAAAGTGTCACCAATTAGTGCTCGGAGTAATAATAGGAGCACCTCGGCAAGGTCCGGTCATTCCTGATTGAGTGCACCAAACGTTACAACACACTGTCACCTGAACTAACATGCGGCGGTGAGGGTAGGCTCGCGCGATATAACACTGGCATACCAATGCCTCGTCCACAATCGCTGGCGAAAATTAAGCTATGCGAACCTACTTCCCATGCTGGGGAGGAGTTATTGCAGTTTCCACCCGCCAGGAGTTGTAAGTTGCCACTCGCCGTATCTTGCAACCATATCTGCCGAGGTCCATCTCCGCTAGACTCAAAGGCCATCCACCTTCCATCAGGAGAGATAACCGAATCGTTGGTCCTCGCGGCGAGCGCTAAAGTGGAGGGTGCCACGCCTCTGGTGCCCGGATCAAAAGTCATCATTGTGGAGGCGCCGTTCTTCACTAATTCAAGGTATATGGGACCGTTGAAAGATGGCGCAAGTGGATGCAACGGCAGGCCCTCGAAAGAGAATTCTTCGATCTGTCCGTCGTGCAACCAGCGTAATACATATCCGCTGCGAACCAGCGCTTGATAAAACAGCCCTGCGCTAGACACTACCGGAAACGTAGAAAGAAGAGTGCCGTGGTCCAGAGCAACGCGCTGGAAACGCCGGCCGGGTTCGAGGACATAATCCGCCATGTGTCTTTGCGCGTCCAGCGCGGCGATTAGCATTGCAGTCACCACCGCTCCAGCCACAAGTTTGGGTGTGAACGACCGCCAAAATTCACGCCCTTCCACGAAGAACAGCGCAGCCAACATACACAACTTCGGAAAGAATCGCACCCACCCAGGCAATAAAAAGAAATTCAGCCCCACGTACAAAACAATCAAGAACATTCTCTCCTTAGGCGTCGCCTGCTCCAGCAGCAAGACCACCGGTAACAATAAGAGGATGTACGTATACGAACCCGTGCTGGACGACAACAATAGAATCGCTATCGTGAACCACGCAAACCCGCGGCGATGAAACCCATCACCCTCCGACGCTACACCCAACAATGTAAATGCCAGGACGAGTAACGCTGTAAACGACCGCAAGAAAAAGAAAACGCCAGGCGCATTCCAAAGTGGCTGGGGATTCAGATCCGCTTCCATCACAAACGAGTGGCGCAGAAAGTTCGTGAGAGTTCCAATCCGACTGGTATAAGGGTCAATTACCTCTCCCTCCAGGGACCGCGGCAGAATTTGTGAAGCATAAAAATGGACATCTCCCCAGCCGAAAAGTGCAATCGCAGTCGAGACCGCTATCGCGGTCGCCACCATCATGCCCGCAACCGCTTTCCAATTGCGCTTCAACACAAAATACAGCAGGAAAGGGCCGCCATACAGTTTGAGGCCGAATGCCACGCCGCAAAGAAATCCGCCCGCTGTAGACTTGCCACGATCCAAACAGTAGAAGGCCGTTGTCAATAGAAACGACAAAAACACATAATATTGACCGAGCCGGAAATTGGATAGAAGCGAACCGTAGCCCAGAAAGATGAGAATCGCGATGTACTCAATCGGAATCTTTGTCGCTCTCGAAAGCATCCACGACGTAGCCGCCAACAATAACAGGTTGAGCGCGAGCCATATCTGTTTGGCCGTTCGCACCGAAAACCCTGCAAGTGGCACGATGGGCAGCATGGTCAGAGGTGTCTGCGGAACATACGCACCTAATTGGCGTTCGATCCCCGCATAGTTCATCTGCCGTTGAAACCACGTCCAATCGTAGTATTCGCGCAGAGGTTCGCCGTGCCTCACCAACACTGCGGCGGTGTAGTAATTTGGAAAGTCGGTCTCGTCTCGAGTCCAACCTTTTAGGAACGTAGTGGCCAGAAAAAGTGCAAGCAGAACCAATGCAAGCACGCGAGCCTTCGTCATATGGCTCTTGGCACCAGCGGCTGGGTTCGGTCCAGAGCCGCTATTTCTTCGTTGCTGATTTGCGGTCCTGCCTCCAGATAGTCTCGATCGACGCTTAGATTCCATAAATCGAATCGTGCTCCGGCGACATTGCGCGCGGCTAAAATAGCAGTCAACATAGAGTGGTCCTGATTGTTATACCGATGCATCCCATTTCTTCCGACCAACTGCAAGTTTCGAACCGTCGCGAGAAAATGTCGCACGCTGGCGAGACCTTCTTTATAGTCGTGGCCGTACACTGGATAGGCCTTTGGCATTCGCACCACCACACCATCGACCACGTCATCCTCGCGTACCAGTCCCAGTTGCACCATCTCCCGCTTCGCCAAACCGATTACGTCTACATCTGGCGCTTTCCATATGGCATCTGTCGTGTTGCAGAAATATTCCACCCCCAAGCACGTCCAATCAGCACTTGGCGTCATCTCGGGACTCCAGTTCCCATAATTCTGCACACGCCCCGCTCTCACCATCGAGTCGTGTACGTAGATCCAGTTGTCCGGAAACAGATTTCGCCCTCGCACCATCAACGCTACGGTGAGAAAGTCGCGATAGTGAAAGTTCTTTCCAGCTGCCAGCAACGCCGGCGGCGCCGCAGGATTTAGTTTCGCAATCAGTTCTCGTATGGGAATGCTGCTGATGAATTCCCTTCCATGATAGGTCTCACCGCCCGCTCGCACCGAAACAACGCGTCCTTCCTGCCACTCAACACGCTCTACCGGAGAATCCAGAATCACTCGTACGCCGCGTTGCTCCACAATTTCTTTCATCCGCGACCACAACATTCCCGGTCCAAGCCGCGGGTACTGAAATTCCTTAATAAGCGTTGTGGTCTGTTGATCAGGTCGCCCCGACACCGCATCGCGCAACAAGGACCACAGGGAAAGCCCCTGTATTCGCTGCGCCGCCCACTCCGCCGCTATTTTGCGACATTCCATTCCCCAGACTTTTTCCGTGAAGCTCTCAAAAAACGTTTCGAACAACCGCCGCCCAAATCTATTAGAAACCCACGTTGCGAAATCCGGTTCGGGCAGAGTGGGAAATAGCCGGCCTCGGACAAAGCTAAGGGCGCAGCGAAGCGCCTCAATCACACCCAGCCCGCGAATGGCGTCCATCGGTTCCAGCGGGTACCGAAAAAACCGCGACTTGTAATAAATCCGCGAGAGACGTTTACGGGTGAGTAAGTCATCGCCCAGTACGTCGCGCCAGATTTGTTGCACTAGCGAAACCTTGGTATAAAAGCGATGCCCTCCGATATCGAAGCGGAACCCTTTATATTCAACAGTCCGGGCCAGTCCACCGACGACCGCGTCTTGTTCCAGAACCACGCATGGTATGTCTAAGTTGGACAGTTCGTAAGCGGCCGTCAATCCGGCTGGACCGGCGCCGAGAATCACCACTTGGGTCTGGTCGTCAGCTATTCTCACAGTTATGTTCGCGGTTAGGCGCCCGAAATGAACCTGCTTGAGAGCCCGGCATCAATTTAGCTGCGCTCATCGCGCTATTTGTCACCACGATGTCAAAAACTAGTCATCATTTCTCTGAACTAAACAGGCAAGACGATATGTAGATGCTGCGCTGCAGAGGTGGTTCTAGATTGAGGCTTGTCGCAGCGCGTGAGGCTCAATGATCATCTCCGAAAAACATTCCATCTCTACCATCTGTGGGCTGAACTGCAAAAGCATGAAAATCGACTCCGACATGTTCAAATTCGTCGATGCGATCGGGGACTTGCTGCGACGTGCCCACCAGCGCCGACCGCAGCCCGCGATTTGAAACCGAATAATCTCCGTGCGAAACGCGCTGTTTCAGTTGTGTATTAGCGAGCCATTTTTGGTAATTGCCGTATCCTGCGACTTTCTGTTTCACGTCCGTGACGCGCAACTTCTTTCTTCACGTCTGCTTTCGTTTCCCGTACCACTGAGTACGCGACAAAACCGCATTGCATCCTGTCCACTTTGTCTTTCGCGTCGCTCATTCATATCGCGACTTTTAGAGCCGAACTTGTCCGGCTGGCGACGTGGTTCGGTCGAGCGCGTGACCACTCACTGCTCGTGGTGTGAGCCGATAGCAGGAACTACTGAGCAACGGCTGGTCTTTTAATAACGTCGGACTGGAGATCACCTATTATCGAAGCCGCTTAGTAGGAAGGAACGGGCGCAGCAGACTCGTCTGAAATTCCCGGAGGGGCATTGCTCCTCGTCGTCAACTCCCCGAGTTCCGCAATCGCGAGAGCGTCGGCTGCGAGAAAGTCTTTGGGACGACGCCAATCCCCTTGCGCTCTCGCTGTCGACAATTCCAGAAAATCCGACGTTTCCGGTCGGTTTCGATAACCTCCACTTGCGGCCCGACGGACTCACCGCCCAGCGCATGATTCAGGCTATCTTGAAACTCGCCAATTGACCGTCAGACCGCTTGGCACGATAGCTAAGGATGTAGGATTGCACAATGCGAAATTTACGTGCCCAGCCGACGCAAACGCATTGAGGGTGAGGCGACCGTCCGTGACTGGAGCAGGAAAACTGGCGTACGACCATTTAATTGAGTCCGTACCCGCTACATTTGTGGCCAATGTTATGACGGTGGCAGCGCACGACCCGGACGCGATTGAACTTGCTGCCAGGGTCGAAGTACCGCTCGCCACGAGGATGACAAATGAGCTGTTTGAGCCGGGGTCTGAGATGCTCAACGTTCTCGCTGTTGCCGGATTCACAGGGCTAATGCTATAAAGATTTCCGCCCGCCGGTCCAAGCTCTAACGTCGAACCGGACATTATCAGTGCTCCTGCTCCCAAAAGTTGGTTGTTTCCCCACACGTTGCCGAAGGAACTAACCGAACCCGCGCTGCTGTTGGCGACGAAGGTCGCGAATCCGCTACTCAGTTTCGTGCCCTGCTCATGAAACTCACACGATCCAGAAATGTTGAAATCACTGGCTAGCGTTGTATTCGGGGAAAAGAACGAGGCTCCCTTTACGATGAGGACGCCCGAAGTGCATTGCGCCGCGGTTGAAGGACTCGGAGCCGAGTTGGAGTCCCATTGGAAGTCGGGATTATCGAGCACAACCCTACCGCCGGCATTAACGAACAGCGGCGCGCTCGTCAATCCGTCAGGGTTCTCAAAGTGAGCGTTCGAAATATTAATTTGCCCGGAAGTGATGTTAAAGGAACATTGGTCTAAACTCCCGCCATCGAACGTAAAGTTGTTCACGGGCGCTGTTATCGACAAGCAGACGGAAGGGTTTGAGGTGTTTCCTCCAATGACAGAATGCGTGAAGTGGAACGATTCGCCGGAATTTGATACACCGGACAGAATCGAGAATCCTGCACCGTTCTGTAGAATGACGCAATGGTCGCACTCCTGACTAAAGGCATTGTTGCTGACGCTTTCGAAAGTTCCGAATGTCTGCACTTTAATATCACGAAGCACGACTTGAGACGCTCCATTTGTCCCACCCAGAACTATGGCATTACTCGTCGTCGATGACCCTGGACCGGTTAATTGGCACCCATTGATTCCTGCGGCGGACAGGTTGCCAGCTGAGAAATTCAACGTGATTGCCGTCACGTTCGTGCCCGTGAACTTTAGGTTCGTTGCGCCGGCCGTGGGACATACCAATCTTGCCGGTTTGTTACTGGTTGTGATGAGTATTCCGGTCGTCGAGCTAGATGTGTAGTTACCCGCTGCGATATAAATGTCGCATCCGGTTGAGGGACAATCCGCGTAGGCAGAATTGACCCAAGCAACAAAATCGGAACCCGACCACCCCGCTGCATTCGCGCTATCAACACAACGGACGTTTTCGAAGTTCTTACACGTGGTTACCTGTGCCGTCGAGGGACCCGCAAATGCGAGCAACATAGCCACAACCCGAACCATGTGCCTCATCACTTGCCTCCAGCGCCCGGTGCATTAAAAACCGTTGTTGCGTGAGACAGTTTCGCACATCGCGACCACGGTTATTTCGTACCCGACAAAACTTTTACTTCGTTTTGACATATCGCAGTAAAGCGACTGTCAGGAGGTCCGGTAAGCTTTCAAGGACGGTGGAGGCGTTTCATCACAAAGACAAAACGCGCTTGTGAAGAGAATCCTACAAAACCTAGCTAGTGTCGTCGGCGGCGAAACGATTCTACGTGTGGCCAATCTTGCGGCGGCCATCGCGATCGCCAGGCTCTACGGCCCAGCAGTTCTTGGTCTTTACGGAGCATGCACAGCTCTGGTGACCGTTGTGTTCATGTTTGCTGACGGCGGCTTGCAACTCTCGGCAATCACCGAAATCGGCTCTGCACGTGAGCGAGCCCCATGGCTGGTAGGAGAGTTTTACTTGTCGAAGTCCATCCTCTGCGCCACCGCCGTGGGATTTCTATTCGCAATAGGAATCCGCAAAGGTTTCCCAAACATATATTGGGTCATCGGCGGATTCATTACCCTACGTACCCTCATCCAGTCTTATTCTCAGCTGCAAATTGCCATTCTCAAATCATTTGTCACAATGCATCTCATCGGAATTATTCAGGCTTTTCACTCCGCCGTACTGATTCTGGGAATTGCGGTAGCTTACGTTCAGAATTGGTCGATTGTGGGACTCCTGAAGCTCTTGGTGCTGGGACAGGCCCTAGAGTTATTCCTTATGACCGGTGCAGTGTTGCGGATACGGGTTCGCCCGTGCTGGCCGTTGTTTTCTTCGTGCTTGGGGTTGATGCGACGCTCCGTTCTTTTGGGTCTCGGTTACGCGTTAGCGAATCTCATAGTTCGGCTCGATGTCGTCGTCCTGTCGTTTGTAGTGTCGTTGCCCGAACTCGGCCAATTTTCGGCGGCGGACAATTTGCTCGTCGTCGCATATCTTGCATCATGGCTCTTTGGGAGTGTGCTTTTGCCGGAGATGGTGGAATTGTCGAACTCACCTGAAGTCCTCGACCGGTTTTTGAACCGCTGGATTCGAATAGCATACAAAATTACTGTTCCAGGTGCGCTGGTCGTCTTCTTGATTGCGCCCCGAGCAATCACGATGCTCTACGGTTCGGATTTCGCTCATGCGGGAGCGCTCGCTTCATGGATATTCGGCGCCTGTCCCTTTATTGTCTTCAACTCGCTTTCTCTGCATTACACGATCGCAATCGGCGCCAAGCGCACCTACTTGAAAACTATGCTATTCACCGCCTTGTCGGCAACCGCTCTCAACTATTCACTGGCTCATTATTTTGGCGCAGCGGGAGTGGCCGCGGCTATTCTCATTCGTGAGTCGTTGCTGTCTGTTGTTTTGTGGCTGCGGCACTCGCGCACCAAGGCGGCCGACGTGGAAATTGGCATTTCTGTATCATCCCGAGGATATCCATGAAATCTCTCGCTTTTTCGTCGACGCTCAAGTGGCTGTTCCCTTGGAGCAAGCGGTGGGCGACACTGATCGGATCGCCGGAACAAAACTCGGGATCGAGTCAGGAACACACGCAATTCGTTGCACCAACGAATTGGAATGCAATTGGCGGTTCAACCCACGTGCAAGCAGCCACAAAGTCGTTAGACATCGGGTGCGGCAGGGGCAAGACCCCAGGCAGCATCGGCATAGACAGGATTGCGCTTCCCGGAGTCGATATCGTCCATAATCTCGATCAGTTCCCGTGGCCCTTCTATAACGACGAGTTTTCCGTCATCTACGCAAATCATTTCTTGGAACATGTCAGCGATATACTCGGAACGCTCGGGGAAATCCATCGCATCAGTACAGCGAGCGGTAGACTGATCGTCCGTGTCCCGCATTACGCGAGCGACAACTTCCATACCGACCTTACCCACAAGATCGCGTTCGGCTATCGTAGTTTCGATCACTTTTCGATCAACGGGAAGACCGCTTACGACTTCTACGTGCCTTTTAAATTCGAGATTCTAAGTCGACGAATCAAATTTATGTCGCCGTTGATCCGGCTTGATCCTTTTCGGCTGCTCGGGATAGAGGCGTTGGCAAACATGTTCCCCCGTATCTACGAGAGGTTCTTTGCTTATTGGCTCCCGCCCGCAGAGATTCAGTTCGAGCTACGAATTGTAAAATGACCAGAGAGATTAGACTCCAGATGCCGCGCGCAACGCATAGTCATCCGTACCGCGTAACTATTCGTTAGGGGAACTCCGAAACCCGCGATATCCTCAGTTGTCTGCGGTCACTGTTGGTCCTCGCTTCCGTGAGCAAAATCTCGTAGTCGTGCTGGCAAAAGTAGAGCCTATTTGAATGAAACCCAGCCGAGTACGAACGATCAAACGATTTGCCAATCAGGGCATGCGGTCTTCCTTGACCGGCATTTTCGCGAATCTGGGCCTCGCCGTGACGAAGTGCGTGGCCGACCTCTGGGGACACTCGTTTGCCTTGGTCGCGGATGGACTGGAATCGCCAGCCGATGTAGTCAGCGGGTTCGTCGTTTACTTCGGGTTGAAGATTTCCGTCAAGCCCCCGGACCCGGACCATCCTTACGGTCACGGAAAACTTGAACCGACAGCTACGGTTGTAGTCGGGTTATCGCTGATGGCCGCGGCGGTTGCGATCATCGTTGAGGGTATCCACGGCATTAGAACCCCTCACCCTTTGCCCAAAGCGTACACGCTGGTTGTGCTGGCCGGAGTCCTGATCGTAAAGGAGATGCTCTTTCGGCACGTGGGCGCAGTTGCCAAAAAGATCCGTGGCGCACAAGGTGTCCAACGCCGAGCACCAGATGCAGCGTTAAATCATTCCGAGTCCTGCAAACTTCTCAAAAGCACCGCCCCGAGTGTTTTGGAACAGAACATCACGCAAGTGCCGCGCTTCGCTGCAACTGAGGGGAAAAACGAAGTTACCGGTTGTTTACAGCGTCGTGACACTTGGAGTCATCGCAGAGCCTACTATGGTGAGAAGGTCGCTCCCATGACTGAGACAATCTTGTTGGTCGGTTCCGAGCCCGTCGATCAACAATCAGCAATTCAGGTTTTATTGAAAGCGAATTATCAGGTTCGGTACAGTAGCGATTCGAATGCCATTGGAGTCCTCACGACCGAGATGCCAAGCGCTGTCTTGCTCAATCTGGAGCCGGAAAGTGCTCAAGAACTTTGTTTTTTGATTCGGAGAATCGCTCCTGCCGTACCCCTGTTCGTGATCGGACGCGAAAACAACACGGCCGTCAAGGTGGGTCTTTTTCAGGCTGAAGCGGATGATTACATTCGGGACCCTTTCGACTCAACCGAACTAATCGCACGAATTCGCTCGGCGCTTCGCAGATCACAAAAGCAGGGCCTCAGAGACTCGTGAAACGTCGTTGCAGAAGTGTCGCTCCGCTTTCTTCCTTCCTTCTTTCTTCCGCGTAGCTGACGATACATCCACAATCTCGTTGCCAGTTGATGACAAGTCCAGATCGAACGGCCAAATGGCACCGATGTGATGCGTGTTCATCCAAAGTCGGCCAAGCACCGAATAGAAAGATCAGCGTTGCGCTGGGAGGGCTTGGCAGCGCCGAGTGGGACACCTTACGCCCAGCGCTCTCAACTAGCAGCAGTCGGCGCCCGCTGAAATGCCACACCGGCGGCGATAGGCCGCTACTGCGCAACCTTTGAACAGATTGTTTACAACTCCATGACACAAGCGACGACTGCAGCTGGTTAACTAGTCCGACTCGAAGATATTTCAGGACGATTTTATCGAACGTCACGGATCGCTTGATGACTCGCCCAGAGCCGGTGCTGTTTGATGGCGAGAAACAAATTCGGGTTGAGAGGCACGCGATGAGGCGAACCGCGGTCTGGACGACTGTGAGCTTGATGTGCGTGTTGGGCGTGAGCGCTCAGCAACGTAACATCGACACGCAGCAGTCCACGTTGACGATCTACGTCGGCAAGACGGGCGCATTCTCGGGGTTTGGGCACGAGCACGAAGTGCGCGCGCCGATTCACAACGGTACGGCGGACACGGGCTCCCACCCTGCCGTTGAAATGCACGTCGACGGGCGGGCGCTGCGCGTGATCGATAAAGACAATTCCGAGAAAGACCGCGCTGAAGTGCAGCAGACGATGCTGGGGCCGGAAGTGCTTGATAGCGAGCATCATCAGGATATCGTTTTCAAGTCAACCGGTGCCGAGTCCGCCGGGGATGGACAGTGGACGCTTAGCGGAAATCTGACGTTGCGGGGACAGACGCGGCCGGTGACGGCACATGTGACCCTCAAGGACGGCCGTTACACCGGCGAGACCACTGTGAAGCAGACCGATTTCGGGATCAAGCCTCCCGGAAACGCAGGCGTCAGAGCCAAAAACGACGTTCGAATTGAGTTCGACGTGCGGCTGGCGTCGTAGGATCGAGGTGCGCGCGCAGCAGAGACTGGCCACCATCTCGTGATTTGCGGGCCGCTTGCGACGGCTATGAATCCGATTGGGCCTTACTATCCCACAGGCTTTGCTTCATGAAAGGAGGACTCCTGATTGCGTCGTGCGGACAAGTGAGCTCGGCCGATTGCCATCGGCTCGGTTTTTTGAGGAAGCTCTGTGAAATTCAAGGAGCGAGTTAAAGAGATTCAGCGATTGCGCTGTCGCGAAACCGGCGACACCACTCCTCCCTCACTTCCTGGAATATCGCTTCGCTCTCATCGAGCGGCAGATCGAGCAACTTTGCCTCGACTACACAAATATATTTCAGAATCGTGCCGTACCGAAGCAACGCCCTGTCGTCCATGTCAGCCAACTCGGCTCGGATTCGGCGCACGTCAATCGGACACTTGCTTTTGGCGCGGTTTGTTGCATCGGCCTCTAAATAAGAGCGATTGAGTTCAGCGAAGCGCTCTCGCAAGGAATCTATTACAGCTTCGTGGTCGGCGAGTCGTTCCTCGATGCGCTCGTTGTCCGCGCTAGGTCGCAGGGTTTCGTATCGACGCCGCAATTCGCGGCATTCCACCAATTTCCCAACAAGAACTTCGCCCAGAAGAGTCGCAGGCAAAAGACACCACCAGCCGTGAGATAACACTAAGTGTGGGACAGCACCAGGGCAATATGCCTTCACCATAACACGCACTGTTCGATCGTCAACGATTAGATTTGTACTCATACGTATAGTACCGTCCACTAAAATCTGTCGCCTTTGGGTATTGCAGTATTTAGAGCTATTGCAAATGTTAGAAATCATTCGCTAGGACCCGGCCCCGCGCTCTGGATTCAGTAAAGGAGGGCGGCCGTGCTTCGAGTCTTTCTGGTCAGCGGTGACGAGACGTTCTGCGAGCTCCTGCGTGATTTTTTTCAATCTGGGGACGAGTTTCTAGTGTGCGGCAAAGCTCGGGATGGCATCGACGCAGTCAAGATGGCGATAGAGCTTGCACCCGACCTCATCGTCCTCGAGCAAGAGATACCTCCCATGGATATCATCCTTCAAACGGCAAAAGCCATTAAGACCGCTCTGCCGGAAATTCCCGTGTTCTTGGTGATGGACCTGAGCGATATTGGCGCTGAGAAGAAAGCATTATCGACCGGCGTCGAAGCCATCTTTGAAAAAACTGAGGACGACCTATCGTTGCTATTGAAGAACGCGCGAGCGGTCTGCGGCTTCGAACAAACGTGATCGAGGCCTCGTAAGCGGTGATCTCCAGGTTTCTAGGGTTGTGTAGCACCTATTAAAAGCCGCCGACCGCCAAGACCCATTTCCCGACCTCGGCGCAGACGCCGCCCTCGTAACGCAGACACAGAGCGTTCACGAACTAGAAAATCACTATGCTTGACGCCGACCCCGCATCGTGCGAAAACAATGCTCCCTTCCCCTGCCGGAAAAGAGCGGAAACAGAAAAACACACTTGACTCATACCGGCCTTCTCATGGAAGGAGTTGGATTTGGAGGATGAAACGACGGTATTCTACGCGCTCGGATAACGGTGGGGCCGGCGACCGTTGGTATTTGAGAACGTGACGAGTCGGCACATCACTGCCGGAATCGAGCATGCCGCACACGAACCACCGGGGGTGAGGCTATGTCGCGAATGAGATTATTAATAGCCGTATCTGCGTTCTTGTTGGCGGTGGGTTGGCGGTCTGTGGCGAGCCAGACGGCGGAACTGCCAACACTAGAACCGCAAGAGGGCATTTTCGTGACTCCGGTGGCCGGGCAGCCGTTTTCCGCAGCGGTAACGATCGAAATCAAACGCGAGTTAAAAGACGGGAGCATCTGGCAACGTACGGCTACTTCCCTGATTGCCCGCGACTCGCAGGGGCAAATTCACAATGAGGCGCACGCGTTCGTGCCGCTCGGACTCGATCGAAAGTCGACGCTAGTGTCGGTTCACATATACGACCCGCAAACACGGCTCAATACGTATCTAAATCCGAATACGCGCGTCGCGCGGCAGAGTGCACTCTTGCGCGAACCGGCCACAGCTCCTCCCGCGAACTGGGCGCAAATGGACCAGCGGTTTCGTCCCAGCACGAATGTGCAACTGGAAGACCTGGGGACGCAAACGATGGAGGGATTATACGTGCACGGATACCGGCGGACGAATACCTATGACCCGCGGACCACGGGAACGGGCCGATCCATCGTGGTGACGGATGAATATTGGTACTCGGAAGATCTTCGACTAAATTTATTGGAAAAGCATAACGATCCGCGGAAAGGCGATTTCACTACGACGGTCACACAAGTCAACCGCACGGAACCAGACGGAGAATTGTTTGTGGTGCCGCCGGGTTTCAAGATCGTGGACGTCACCCCACAGAACTAGCATCACGCAGAGCTACGTGGAACCGAGGTCCGCAAACGCGGCCGCCGAAGTGATCCCGATGAAGAAAGACAGCAGCATGCCGACACGACGAGTGTGACCGCAGCTGTTTTCATGGAGCTCGTTCTTGCCTCCGTCAGACCGATTCCCTGTCTGAGTTCTCGAGTAAATTATCACCAGCGTCTGGCGAATTCGCTGTTTCTGCGATTCGCGCTGGCAGCGTTTTTTCTATTGGGGCGCGAGTCCTTCGACAATAAATATCCGGCTCTTCGCTGCGCGTTGTCGAATTGGCCTGATTGCCGCATAGGCGGGCGAATCGTACCATTCGCGCGCTTTCTCTACGCTGTCGAAAGCGATCACAACAACGCCGTTTGGCGGTTCACCCTCAAGTGAGTGTGTCTTGCTGCTACGAACCACGTAGTGGTGATTGAAGGCGGCCAGTGTCTCCGGCACCTTCTCCCCATATTCCTGCATCGTGGCCGGGTCATTTACCTCGACTTCAGCGATAACGTAGCCGGGTGGAGTCTTGGCTTGCTGCGCGTGAATCGTGCCACCGCCAACGCCAATCAAGACGCCAGCGAATACTGCCAGTGCCAATTTGTGGTTTGTTTTCATAGGTTGACTCTCCTTGGGTTTTTTGAAACATCAAGACGATACAGACCACCCGCTTCCGATAGGTCAGGCCGATTACGATTATCCTGGCAGCTAGGTCTTCTCAGGCATGCGCACAGCCTCTCAAAGCGGGCACGGCCGTGTCTTGTAGAAATGTGAACTTCGTCCGAAGTTAGTTCAAATCGTTCAATCGATGGGCGGGTGACTCGCAACCCTTCGCTGGCTTGCCAAGTAGGCACTGGGTGAGATGCCTGAGAACTCGCGGAATTCGTGACCCAAATGCGCCTGATCGCAATAGCCCCCGGCCAGAGCTACGTCCGCCCAGTCTACAGGCGCACCTAAGGCAATTTGCCGCAATACGCCTTGAAACCGATGGAGCCGGCAAAAGAGCTTCGGCGTGAGACCGACCTGTTCGCGGAACAACTGGGCAAAGCGACGGCGGCTCAGGCCAACTTCTTTCGTGACGTCAAGGACACTGCGTATGTGTGGTGCTCGCGCAAATTCTCTTAGGGCATAGCGAACGGCGGTATGCAATTCGAGTCCCTTGTTCACCCGCTCCAGAAGAGCGATTTCCAATATCCGGAACTTCTTGACTGCGGTGCTTGCCGCTCGCAGACGGTCTCGCAATTCGCTGGCCTTGGAGCCCCAAAGCAGGTCGAGCGGAACATTATCGTTGTAAAACGCGTCAGCCGGGGAGTCAAAGAAAACTCGCGCACCGCCTGGCCAAAAGACCACCCCCATTGCTGATTGCAGCACGGCCGTGTGAATTACGCTGTAATGCGACCGTATTCCCAGTACGAGCGATGCCGCAAGTGGCCCCCACTCCTCCGTCGGGCTTCCCGGCGCCCGCAGTGGCCCTTCTGCAAGGCTGATTACCACTTGAAATTTTCCGTTCGGCGGGACATGTTCTTTGCGATGGACCCCCTTATATCCGTCGCAGTACCAGAGCTTCTCTACATACGACGCTAGCGGTGCCGCCGGCTGGTGCACTAGTAGCATGAGATCCATCGCAACACAAGCCACCGGTTGAATCAAGGGCTATCGCAGAGGGCGCTCGAGAGGTGTACTCCGAATCTTGGTTCTCAACTTCAAGCGATAACTGCGTGTTAGTCGGCCCAACTGGCCATTCATGATGCCCGCGAGGGTTCTAAAGACCGTCGACGTCCATTCGCGCAGACGGTCGTCCCTGAAGAACGATGACGATCAGGTAGTGTCCTAATTTGAACGCTGTCTTGCGAAGGGTGAAGGGTGGGAGCGAGTCGGTTGCCCATTCAATCGGTCAAAGGCTATACGCCAGCGGATGCTTGGGCTCGTACAGCATGATGTCGTCCGCGCCGGGTACGGCCATTATGACCACGAGTCCGTACCCGTGATCCTGAACTTCGCCGCGGAACTCCGCTCCTTTGCCCTTCAGTTCAGCGACCGTCCGTGAGATGTCGTCGCACATCAGCGAGATGAGATGGTGCCGCGGCGATTCGTACGTCTTGCCATCGTAAACGCTGCGGGTCGGGTGCACGCCCATCTCACTCCGCCCGGTCTTGAAGATGAGCCAACCCGCACCTCCGCCCGCCGCGTCCTCGACGTAGGGCCAGCCGAGGACATCGCGAAGAAATGCGCGCGTCGCGGGAGCGTCGTCGGAATAAATCAGGGTGTGGATGCTGGTGATCATCAGACTGGATTCCTGAAATCGCCTAAAACTCTACTATTTCAGTCTATCGGCAATCAAGAGACTGTTCTTCGCGGGGGAGCTCGAAATTAGGACACTATCCACTATCGACGATTAGCGGGAAAGGTCAAGTGAACCAAAAACGATGCCGTCGTTTGCCATGGGTTTTGGTAGCCGTCCGCGCCGCGTAATTACAATCAGTTACCAAAAGACAGCTCACTGTCACCGCAGAGGTCGCTCAGAAGGACTTACCCGCTCTTCTTCAAGCGAATGCCCCGCTGCATTTTCCATCATTTCCAACTGCGCGCCGCCAAGAAGTGTATAAGTGCCGCCCTTCCAGCGAGTTAAGGGCCACTGGAGGAAGCTTGGGTATGCTGCCTTAAGCGACCAGGCGAAATTGAAATAGAATTGTCGGACCTACGGTGCGATTCTGGCCCCGGCACCAGATTCCATTCGCGCGCATTCCCTTCTCATGCTCATTGTAGTTTGTTGAGGGCCATGACTTGGCCGTGGCAATTACGGGCCCGAATCACGGCATTGAGGAGCTACACATGTGGACCGCAGGTCATAATTTAATTACACCGATTTCCCCTCAGGCGATTCGTGCTCGGACGGCGCCGAGGCGTTTGCTCCCGCTGGAGTAATTCGGGGCTGCTACGCCACCCACTTCATTGTCAGCTTTCTGCCCTTTCTAGCGCAGTCCAACAGATACAAGTCGATCAGTTTCTGGTACGGCAGTCCCGTCTTTTCCGCCAGTCGCTTGAAATAGTCCACTACTTCCGGGCTCAAGTTGATGCCCACCGCCTTTTTCTTTCCTGCGTAGGGGTTCTTCAACTCCTTCAATTTGGAGAAATCATATTCCTTCCTCATAGAAGCGCATCTCCTTTCTAGTTGCCTTACGTGCAGAAATAATCATGACCAGGGAATCGTTTTCCCGGTAACAGTGAACTACGCGACAAGCGTTCTTGCGACTGAGCTCACACCAAGAATGAACCGATCCTCACGTTCGGAATGCTCGAGATCATAAAATAGGCGTCCGTGCGGATCGCTGAAAACGCTCTCGGCTTGTTCAAACCAAACTCGGTGCTTGTTCCGATTGCCCTTGTTCTTCAGCTCGTCCTGAACTACCTTGCTGGTACTGCTTCCAAAGGGCGGACATCGCGTTCAGTGGACTTCCGCTGAACGCCGCTCATGGCGCTTGCGCGGAAACCTCATGCAACTTTCTCATCACTGTGGCGTATTCCGGTGCGCCCCGCAGCCCGTCGAATGCCGGATCGCTTTCTACCACGATCATCCAGCCTTCCCGGTTGTCCACCGCTTGCTGCAACTGCTGCAAAGCCGCGGCCTTATCTCCCGCAAAACACAGGCGCCGCGCATCATCCACCACCAGATACCAATACGATGCATACCGCTGGTTCGCCACCAGCATCGCATTCAGCGCTGCCGGATACCCCTCCTTCGCATACGCGTCCGCAATGGTTTTCTCGGTCTCTTCGTTGAACAGGTCCAGCCCCAGCGCCTCGAGTTCCTTCATCGCTCGCGGCACGTCTCCCGTCACCGAATACGCCCACCACAATTTGTAGTGCGCCGTCAGAAAATTCGGATCGTCTTGCAATACCGCTTGCATTTCCTCGATGGCCTGCGGGTACTGCCGCGCCGTGTAATGGATCCAGCCCAGATTGGTACGCAGGATCAAGGCTTTCGGATCCAGCGCCAGCGCCGCGCGCATCTGTTTCTCCGCTTCCGGCAGCTTTCCGCTGGTCATGAGCACTAGCGCATACCAATGCAAGGCATCCACGTTGGTGGGCTCGAGCTCGATGGCGCGCGATAACTCTTTCTCTGCCGCGCCCGGGTTCCACTCGTAGAACCATTTGTCGAATCCCAGCGTGGCGTGCGCTTCCGCCAGGTCCGGATCCGCGGCGATGGCTTGCAGCGCAGCCGCTTTTGCCTGGCTGTGCGCTTGATTCGTGGACATCCACCCAAATTGCCCCATCAAGTTATAGGTGACCGCCAATTCCGCGTAGGCGCGCGCATATTGCGGATCGAGGGCCACCGCCGACCCGAAGCTGAGCAGCGCGCTCTCCAACCCAATCTTCGAACGCTTCGCCAGAGCGTACAGCCCTTTTAGGTACGCGTCGTGCGCCGCGTAACTGATGGCCGTGTGCTTCGGGGACTTCCCCGCCAGCAAGGTCAGTGACAGCGATTGCGCCACCGAACTTGTCAAGCGATCTTCAAACTCCAAAATCTGATCGGCGTTTCCGTCGAAACTATCGGCCCAAAAATTCGTTTGGTCGTCCCCACGGATAAGCTGCGCCGTCACATGCACATGATTCCCTTCCGACTGCACGCTGCCTTCCAGCACGTACTGCACGCCCAGTTCTTTCGCAATCTCCTTCACCGCCTTATTCGTCGACTTGTACGACATCGACGAAGTCCGCGCGATCACCCGCAACTTGCCGCCCTCTACGCGCGCCAAGCCGCCGATAATCTCCTCGGTCACGCCATCGGAGACATAATCTTTTGCGGGATCCCCGGTAAGGTTCGCGAACGGCAGCACGGCGATTGACACCGGCGTTTGGAAGCGCGCGGCTCCGAATTTCTCGTACAGCAGGAAGGCGGTGGCAATAAGCGCAATAGCTAGGGTCGCTACACTGAACACCGTTTTCCAACCTGTCTTTTGCCGAGCGGCGGGTAGGTTCGCGGGGGGCAGCGGGACATCGGCAGGTGAAGCACCTGCATCTTGGCCGTTCCGCGAAATGTCGGAATCGCGTGCACGAATTGCCGTGGGATCGCGCGGGGATGTCGGAGTAGACTCCTCCACCGTCGACACCGCTTGATCGCCGGAGCGTGGCCCGGCATGCCCGTCGCCGTTTCTATCGACCGGCGCTTCGGCCCGCACCGCAGCGGTGAACTGGTAACCCCGCCCGGGCACCGTCACAATGTAGTTCGCCCGGTCCGCCAGCGCCTTCCGCAGCCACGAAATGTGCTGCGCCAGGTTGCTCTCTTCCACAAAGGAGTTCGGCCACACCGCGCTCAGCAACTCTTCCTTGGTCACCACCCTTCCGGGGTTGGCAACCAGGTAAGTCAGCACCTCAAAAGCCTTCGGAGAAATCACTACCGGCGTGCCATTGCGCGCGAACGCGCGCTTGGGAGGGGCTAACTCGAACTCATCAAATCGATACAAGTCCTTGAAGGATAGAGGCATAGCAGCTCTTCATACTTTTTCAAAAGAACTAATGCTTACCTTCAAGACAAACAACTAGCGCGCATGCTCTAGTGCCTTCGCGGCGGGAAACGCGGAGCACTGGAACTGCCCCCTCAGGGCCTGCGCTTGAAGAATGCTTCCGCATTCTACCAGCAACCCCATGACAGGGAAAGGCTGGCCGCGGTCTGGTGTCTCTCACAGACCGGGAACGCTTTGGAGGATTCGACCATATGACTCGACCTTATAGATATTGCCTGACCTCGCTCGCGAGCTTGGCGCTCCTACTCCCGGCTGCCTGCCTTGCCGACACCATTGCAACGCAGTCCTACACCGGCACGCTGGCCACCTCGGATTCCACCTTTGAGACCACCGTGACCCTGGCAGCCGGGGACGATGTTTTGCTCCAGACCTACGGCTTCGGCGGTGGCACCAACGCCGCCGGCACGGCCATTGCGGCTGGTGGCACGGACCCGTTCCTGGCCATCTTTGATCCCACGGGCGCCATTCTCACCGACGGCATGGGCAACCCCTATGGCACTTCGCTCGACCTCTCCAACTACTCGAGCTTCGCCGGCTGCCCGCCGGCAGGAGTTGTCGACATCGGCGGCTCTACCTGCGGGGATATCACCATGGCGGTCGACGGCCTGGCCGCCGGTACCTACACGATCGCTCTAAGTGATGGCCTGTACATTGCCAACGCGGTTTTCGATAACGGCAATCTCAGCGAGGGCTTCGCGGACGAGTTCACCGGGGGCCAGTTCTGTAACCTCGACATCAACGGTATGGCTTGCCGCAACACTTCCGGGGCGTACGCGCTCGACGTGACCACCATTACCACCACCGTCGCCACGCCCGAGCCGGCCATTCTACCGTTGCTCGTCCTGTGCTTGCTCGGCCTCGGAGCCGTGCGCACTTTTCGAGGCAAGTTGATTTGCGCGCCGCACTTCGGCTAAAACGCACGCCGCACTCGTAAGTTGAGCGGGCCTCTTCGCTCCCACCTCCGTCCCCGGGGACAAACGCGGCGAAGAGTTGTGCGCAGGGATTCCGGGGAAGCCCGACATGGGTGTAAGCGATCAGGCTGGAAAAAGGGGGGAAAAAATGCAATTCGCAAAAAGGTTGTTTCTGGGTCTCGGTGCAGTCGCGCTGATGGCGGTGTTGTTGACGCTCGCGGCGCCGAAAGCGGTGCACGGCTTGGTAGCCACGCTGGTGCAGGTGGCCAACACCGCGGCCAATCCGGTCGTTGCGCAGGATACTTCCAAGACTGCGGCGCAGATCGTAACGGAGACCTGCGACGTGCCGTCCGGCTATGGATACGGAGTTATTTCCTGTGGCCCCAATCCCAACACCGATCCCAAAGGGTACATTGTGCCGAGCGGGCAAAACTGGATCGTAACGTCTCTAACGATCACCTCGAATGGAACGACGGGTAGGAAGTCCGTACGCATTGCAAACGGGAATGGTGATGGATTTGATCGAACTTTTCAGGTTCAGAATGGGGTCACTACGCAATTTTCGTTCCCATCGGGAATTGTTATTCACGCGGGGGATGACCTGATTGTAATTTCCACCCCAGGCAGCGATGGTGAGGACGTCTTGGTCAACGGATACCTCACGGCCAATTAGAGAATTCGGCGCCATGGGACTTAGAGCGATAAGCCGGGAAAAAGGAGAGAAAAGATGCAATTCGCAAAAAGGCTGTTTCTGGGTCTCGGTGCAATCGCGCTGATGGCGGTGTTGTTGACGCTGGCGGCGCCAAAGACGGTACATGGCTTGGTAGCGACGCTGGTGCAGGTGGCCAACACCACGGGCAATCCCGTACCAAACCGGGATGTCGATGACCCGGGCCACGCCACGCTCGTCGTGCTGTCGTGCGCCTCAATCACCCATCCAAACGACAACTTCTTCGCTTGCTTCCCTCAGAACGCCTCGCAATGCTGTTCAGGGCCAACCTATGTGGTTCCGGCGGGCTATCGCCTAGCGATTCAAGAGGTGGACGGAATTTGCTCAACGCCCAACAATCAATCAATAAACTACCTGGGCTTAGTGGTTTCCACAAACGGGTACAGCACACCCCACTGGCTTCCGCTTGTGAATCAAGGCGCGGGGGAACCTACCACGGTACCGCAGACAATACTAGAGAACGAACTGGCCGTGCATTTTTACGCTGATCCCGGCTCGAGCCTTGTGTTTGGCGGCTACCAAAGCGACTCAACGAATAATACAACCTGCACGTTCACCGTGAGCGGCTACTTAGTCAGCTATCCGTGATCCGCATAATTGAACGCTCGCGAACACCGGCCAATTCGCGTCTTCGCGTAGAGGAGCGCCTGATGGGCCATGGCCGGCGCTCGCGTCGCGGCATGTTGTACCGCAAGGTTTTCGATCCAATCCTAAATCTCAGAAGAGGGCAATATGAACTTTGCAAAGAGAGCCTTGATGTTTGTTGGTTTTGCGGTCTTGGTAGCGGCTTTGGTATCGGCGCTCGCGCCGAAGGCCACCCATGCACTCGTTGCTGCGCTGGTGCAAATCACCAACACCTCAGCGAATCCCGTCCCGACCTACGATGCCGGTACGCGCTTTTCGGCCGAACTCTGCCACGCCGTCGGCCCGGTCTCGAGCGCTGATTACAACTGTGGTGCCCAAAGCAACGGCACATTCGTCGTGCCCCTGGTTACTTCCGGCGGCGCCACCGTCAAACGTCTGGTCGTAGACCATGTCGCTGGCTACTGTTCTTCCTTTAACGATTCCGCTTTGCTCCTCAAATCCGTCATTCTAAGTGGCGCTTTCATTCCTGATTCTGTCCCCAACGGGAACACCTCCGCATTTCACTATATTCCCATCGTTGCCCCGGTGTATTCCTACACGAATCTGCCCGGTGATGGAATTCTCGCGAACGTCCCGGAAAGCGATTACTCTTTCGGACAAGAGGTACATTTTTCATTCAACCCGGGAGACACGGTTTCCATACTAACGGAGTATTTCTATCCCGGCGGAGGCACGTTCGACGCCGCCTGCGTCGGCAATGTCGAAGGCACACTCGTCACGCAATAAGGCGCGACGCAAAAATCGTTAGCGCACCAGCGCGACTTCCGCCGTCGCGCCGCGTGCCCCAGACGAATCCGCGAGAACGATTCGGGGTGCCCGGTCCCCGATTTTTGAGGGCGGGTCTAATTCATCTCCGGGGCGCAGAAGTACTGTTCGTTCAGCGAACATGGGTCAGTGAAAAGCTCCAGTCCAGCACAAACACACTCTTTCTCGAGGCCTTGGCGGAGATCCGCCATGAAAGAATGTCTGGAAAGCTGGCTTCGGTGCAGATGACGGTCGCTGTTGGGGGACTCTGGTAAGCGCTCTCGTTATTGCCCGGGGGTTTTCAGGTACTTCGCGGGCAGCGTCACCCCTGGTCGCTCATCATCGAAGATGAGGCTGGCGATCCAGAAGCGTCCGTGAGCATGCACAATCTGGAACGAATCGATGCCTCGCGAGGATGGCTGGGCGTCGTCCTTCGCATCCCGGCTTTCCTTCGTACTCCACACCTC
>JBEKSZ010000091.1:0-21725 GCA_049516615.1 Candidatus Acidiferrum sp.
ATGGCCTCCTCCTTCCCAACCTTCCCTCACAAAAACCCAGGCTCGTCCTAGAACTCTAGTAATGCTCTTTTCTTTTGCCCCGTTCTATCGGTTTTATGAAGCGCCCCGCCCACAATCCCGATATGGGCGCTTCCACTCGAACCTGGCGACGTATCCCGCGATGGCGGCGGGTCTTGACCTTTTTGGCTCTGGACTGCCTGGTGGCTTTGGCGGCCTGGGCTTGGCCGGTTTTGGCGGATACTTCCGGAGCGTTTCGCAGCGCTCCCGCGGTTTGCTACTGTGCCTGCGCCGAGACCCACGCCCGCAGCGGCTGTGCCAAAATGTGCGAACTCAAGAAGTACGCCTCGCGATGGTGGGCCACCAGCTGCGCCAAGCCCCGTGCCCACACCCCCGCAAACAACTCCGGCACTGGCCCTCGCCTGCCTCACCCTGAACACGCCGAACACGCCGAACTGTAGCCGCCAGCCCTTGAAGGCGGGCACCTCTGCGCGGCGCTTGCCGAATGCCGATCGCATCGCAGGGACGTGGCTATTCACCCAGTAACTTGGCGAGGATCTCGGGAATCTCAAAGATAGCGCGGTTATTTTGCGCGGCCACGTTCTTGCGGAATTCAGCCAGGGTCGCGGGATCGAGCATCTGTCGCACCCCTTCGACCACCTGCTTGAAATTATCCAGTACGATACCCACGCGTTTTTCTTTGACCCACTCGGTGTTATAGCGCTCCTGCGGCAGCGTCCAGGCATTGCATTCAACCAACACGGGCAGGCCTTTCACCATGGATTCCGCAATGCTGCCGGGTCCCGGCTTGCCGATCAAAAAATCCGCCGCGCGCATGAATTTTGCCACCTCTTTCGTAAAACCCATGACGTGCACCGGCATTCTCCATTTCCGCCCGCGGAATTTATTGCCGAGTTCTTCATTCTTCCCGCACATCAAGATCAGTTGCAGCTGCAGACGGGCGGCGTCGAGCCGTTCGGTAATTTCGTACATCACCTTCGAGCCATGCCCGCCAAAAAGCACCATGGCGGTCGGCAGATCCGGCAGCAGGCCCATCCCCCGGCGAAGTTCCAAGGGATCGGAATCATCAGGCTGATAAAAATCCGGTCGCAGGATCATCCCGCTGGTCGCGAAGATGTGTGCCTGGTCGTGGCCCATGGCCCGCGCCTGTTCCACGGCTTTCTCGCTCCCCGCAATGACGTATTGCTCCTTAATGGGTTCAATCCAGAACCGCGGCGGAAAATCGGCGAGATCGGTAATCAGGGTCAGAAACGGACGGCCCGGGTTGGTGGCTGCCCAGCTTTCGTAAATCTCGCGATTGAAGTGTGGAATCACCGAGATGAGCATGTCCGCGGGTTTCTGCCGCCAAGTCTTGGCCAGCAGTTTGATCATGGGCCCGTGAAAAACGCGGATTGTAAGTTGAAGAATTCTAAGAAGTTGCGTAGCTCCGAGGGTCCAACCATTCTCCAGAATGACGTTGTATTGCTCCTGAATGCGGATGCCCGTGAGTTTCCGCAAAACATCCAAATGATCCGTAAGTTCCTGAAATTGAATAAGTTCTATCTTCCAGTCCCGCCCTTGCTGCGCGCAGATGGTCTCCAGCGCGATGGCGGCGTTGCGGTGCCCGCCGCCCGCATCGTGAAACAAAATGTGGATCTTCTTCGTCGGTTTAGCGAGGGTAGAGTCGGGGGGTGAGCTCATATGCAGGGGATTGTGACACAGGCATGTGCGGACCGCTAAGAGCATGCTGCATGCCATGTGGATAACGAACTAAGCCCAATGTGTTCTAGAAGTTCCGGGGACACATTCACGCATTTTTCGTGACCTCTTCATGTGTTGTTCATAACCAGAACGTATCCTTTCAGCATGCGATGTGACCTGCACATTCACTCGACCGCTTCCGGAAGATGTAATACTCCCGGCTTGTCGCGCCTTTGCCTGGAGTCTTACAACGACCCTGGCCAAATCTACAAGCGCTCGAAGCGCCTGGGCATGTCCGCTGTCACCGTCACCGACCACGATTCGATCGACGCCGTCGAGGCCCTGCGCCAGCATCCTGACTTCTTCCTCAGCGAAGAAGCGACCGTGCGCATGCCGAGCGGTACGGAAATGCACCTGGGGGTCTACAACATGGCCGAGCGCGATCACCTAGAGATTCAGCGCCGCCGCAGGGACTTCGTTTCCCTGCTGATGTATCTGACCGAGCGAAAATTGTTCTTCAGCGTGAACCACGTTTTTTCCGGGCTGACCGGCCGGCGCGACGCGGAAGATTTCAACTGGTTCGCATCCTACGTTCCCGCGTTTGAAACCCGCAACGGCCAAATGTGGCCGGAGGCCAACGCCAGCGCCGCGCGGCTCGCCGACCGCCTGGGCAAAGTGGCTATCGCCGGCAGCGACTCGCACACCATGGCGGGCGTGGGTCGCACCTTCACGGAAGTGCGGGGCGCACAAACTGTGGACGAGTTTTTCGCCGGCCTGCGCGCCGGCCGGGGATCGGTGCACGGCCAACACGGCAGCTTCCCGCGGCTGACGGCTGACGTCTACCGCATCGCGAAGTGTGTGTTTGCCGAGAACCCCGCGACGCTGGCGATGCTGCCGCTCACGGTGCTGATTCCCGGGATCACCGCGGCGCACTGGTTCAACGAAATTCGCTTCTGCAAAAAGTGGGCCGCCGCGCTGGAGAGCGGCGAGAAGCGTCCGCGCATGCTGTGGGACGTAGACGCCAGCCTTGAGGCGAACTTTGCAAGCTGACCTTGTTTGCTCTTGTGGCGGCCGGGCTTTATTCCCCGTCCGTTGTCTGAACGCGTTACCTGCGGCGAAAAATCCACGACGCGCGTGGCGCGAATAGAAAGTTTCGATGACGCCCGGGAAAACGCCGGTGCGAAAATAAAGCATCGAATCTTTCAGGAGTCGCAGGGAACACCGAATTTAGTTGGGCTAGTCAGTGAGGTACCGCGATGGCCATGGCACGGAACGTCTCACGTCACTCGCGTAACGTCTGGGGCTACATCGAGCGCCGCGATCACCGCTTGATGCGACGCATGAACCGCTGGCGCGCCCCCCGCTGGATCCGCTATTGGATGATCGCCGCCACCCGCGCAGGAGATGGCTGGCTGTGGTACGGATTGGGCGGGATGCTCCTCATTTATGGCGGCGCGCAGCGATTTGAAGCCGTTGGTTCGGCAAGCCTCGCAGCACTCACCGGCGTCCTCGTTTTCAAAGGGATCAAACGCATCAGCCAGCGCCCGCGTCCTTGCCAGTTCGAGCCGCATTGCTGGTCAAGGGTCTTGCCGCCCGACCAGTTTTCCTTCCCTTCCGGCCACACCATGACGGCTTTCTCCGTGGCCCTGGTGGTCAGCTATTTCTACCCGTCCCTGGAAGGCCCGCTCTTCTTCCTGGCCATTAGCATTGCCGTCTCGCGGATCGTCCTCGGCATGCATTTCCTCAGCGATGTGCTGGCCGGCATCGTTCTCGGGGTAGCCCTGGGGTGCGCCTCGATCACCGCGTTCGCATCCATGGGCCTGGTCTAGATGCGCGGAACAAGGTTCCAGACGCTTCTCTCCGGGCCAACAACGAGGGAGGAGAATTCCCGTTCGGCACGGACCCGGCGGTCGGCATTTCGCGTGCTGCGGGCGATGGAGTCCGGGAGCGGTGTGCATCAGGAGATTGCCAGGGCTAGCGCTTCGGCGGGCCGCACAGCGCAGTGACCAGCTTGCGGACTTCGGTCTCGAACGCCTCGTAGTTTTCGCTGCCGTAACTAAGGACGCTTCCCAAACCGGAATGGATTTCGCGCGCGCGCGTGATGCGCGCGACTTGGGCGATGTTGCCCGGATTGATGCCAGTGCCGGGAACGATCTCAATTTTTCCGCGCGCGGCGTCGCGCAATGCGGCCAGCGTCAGCGCGCCCTTTAAGGCGTCAAACGCGCCCCCCGAGGAAAGGATACGCTGCGCGCCCGTCTGCAAAACGTCGCGCAAGGATCTCTGCAAATCCGCGGAAACATCGAAGGCCCGGTGGAAGGTAACGGGCAGCGGGGCGGCCAGTTCGACGAGCTGGCGGGTGCGCGCGACGTCCACAGCGTGCTCGGCCGTGAGTATGCCGAGCACCACGCCATCCATGCCGCAAGCCTTGGCCACGCGGATGGATTGCTGCATGGCAGCAAACTCCGCGGGGGAATAGACAAAGCCTCCGGCGCGCGGACGGACCATGGCAAAGACAGGCAGTTTTACCTGCTCTAACACCGCGGGGATCAAATCATCGTGCGGCGTGACTCCGCCGGCGCTCAAATCGCTGCATAATTCGAGGCGGTCCGCACCACCACGTTCCGCGGCCAGCGCGCCGCCCACGCTTTCGACGCTAATTTCCAGAATTATTTTTTTCGGCAAAATCGGATCCCTGTAGTCGCGGCGCCGGTCATCAGAGGCGAAAGGCGGTGCTCGGGAATTCTACTGCCGGTTAAAGCGCGTGTGCAACGTGAGGAGGGGCTCCGGGTGCGGAAGCCAGTCTCCCGCACCCGACAAAGCCCAAGATTGCTATGGGCCTGGTGGTGTGTTCGCGGATGGCCGCGCCGGCCTCCGGCGCCTGGCAAGGCGCGGTGACGCCCTAGGCTTTTTGGGCCTGGCGGCGCATGAAGGTGGGCACGTCCAGGTCGTCGCTCGGAACTTCACGGCTCACCTCGCGAGCCACTTCGCGAACGTGTTCATTTACCTGGTGGACCACGTTGGGCAACGGTTGCTGCGCGAGGGGCGCCGGTTGCGGGGTAATCTCCGGAGCGCTGTTCCATGATTTTGCGCCCAGCGACGCGCGCGGCTGAACATTTTTCTTGTTGGCTTCCTTAAAGCCCGCGGCAATGACGGTGATCTTGAGCGCGTCCTTCATGTTGTCGTCCTGCACCGCGCCGAAAATGATGTTGGCGTTTTCGTGCGCGGCTTTCTGGATGACGCTCGAGGCTTCGTGCACTTCGTGCAGCGTCAGGCTGTTGCTACCGGAAATGTTGATGAGGATGCCCTGCGCGCCCTGGATAGAATTATCTTCGAGCAGCGGGCTGGAAATCGCGCGCATGGCGGCGTCGGTGGCGCGCGTGGCGCCGGTGGCGACAGCGGTGCCCATGACCGCGTAGCCCTGGCCGCTCATGATGGTTTTCACGTCCGCGAAATCGCGATTGATGATACCGGGAACGGTGATGATGTCCGAGATGCCCTGCACCGCCTGGCGCAAAATGTCGTCGGCAATGCGGAATGCGTCAAAGAAGCTGGTACCGCGCTCCACAGTTTCCATCAGGCGCTCGTTGGGAATGACGATTACGGTGTCGACGCAGCCGACAAGATCTTGCAGTGCCTGCTCGGCTTGCATCATGCGGCGCTTGCCTTCAAAGGCGAACGGTTTCGTAACGACGGCGACCGTCAACGCGCCGAGTTCGCTGGCCAGCGAAGCCACCACGGGCGCGGCGCCGCTGCCCGTGCCCCCGCCGAGACCGGCGGTGATGAAAATCATGTCCGAGCCTTCGAGGGCTTCGATGATTTTTTCCGTGTCCTCGAGCGCAGCTTTGCGCCCGGTTTCTGGATTGGCGCCCGCGCCGAGACCTTTGGTCAGTTTGGCCCCGAGTTGCAGCTTGGTGGGCGCTTGCGACAGCTTCAGGGCCTGCAAGTCGGTGTTGGCAGTGATAAATTCCACGCCCTCGACCTTGGCGCGAATCATGCGGTTGACAGCGTTGCATCCGCCGCCGCCCACGCCGATGACTTTAATCTTCGCCGGCTGCAGCTCTTCGCTGAAGCTCATGCGAATACCTGCGTCTTTTTCTCTCACCGATTCCCTCATCGAGTCTTTTGCGGTCATGCGTTCCTCAACCCTCTCGATGCTTGCGTGCGTCGCCCGGGCAGGTTCACGAGGCGCCCGCAAACATGGCTTTTAGTTTGGACATCATATTTCCCGCGCGCTGTGGCTGGGTGCGCCGCGCTTTCGCTGCATACATCACCAGACCGACTACCGTTGCATATTCCGGCTGAGCCACCTGATCGGGCAGATCAACCAAACCTTTGGGCTCGGCAAGGCGCACGGGCAGATGAAACGTGTCTTCGGCAAGCTCGCCGAGACCGTGCAGGCGGGCACCGCCACCGGCCAGAACAAATCCGGCGGGAATTTGCTTGAGCATTCCGGCGCGCTGCAACTCGTCGCGAATAAGAGCGAGAAATTCCGTGGCGCGCGGCTCGATGATATCCGTGAGCATGCGCGCAAAAATGGTGCGCGGAGGACGGTCGCCGACGCTGGCGATTTCGATGGCCGTGTCTTCCTGGAGATATTTCGCGGCCGCGCAGCTGTGGCGGTGCTTGATGCGCTCGGCTTCGGGTATCGGCGTGCGCAGGCCGACCGCCAGATCGTTGGTGAAATGGTCGCCGCCGACGGGCACGGCGCCGGTGTGGCGAACGACGCCGCTGCCGTAAACGATTAATTCGGTGGTGCCGCCGCCGATATCGAGAAGACAGCAGCCGAGGTCGCGCTCGTCTTGCGTGAGACAGGACTCCGCTGCGGCCAGCGGCTCAAGTACCGTGTCGCTGATTAAGATGCCGGCTTTGTTGGCGGCGGTGACCAGATTTTGCGTCGCCGCGATGGACGAAGTAACCAGGTGCACATTGGCTTCGAGGCGCTGGCCGACCATGCCCACGGCGTCGCGGATACCGTCCTGGGCGTCGACGATGAATTCATGCGGTAAGACGTGGAGAACTTCGCGGTCTTCGGGAAGCGAAATGTTGCGGGAAGTGTCGATGGCGCGGCGCACGTCGTCGCGTTCGATGTCGCGCGCGCGGTTGCCCAGCGTGACGCCGCCCCGGCTGTTGACGCCCTTTACGTGGCTGCCCGCTACGCCGATCAGCGCGGACTCGACCGGTACGTTGGCGACGCTTTCGGCTTCTTCCACGGCACGACGAATGGAGCTGACCGTGGAATCGAGATTGACAATCAAACCTTTGCGCAAACCCTTGGATTCCGCCGCGCCGAGAGCGAGAAACTTCACTTGTTGCTCGTCGATTTCGGCGATGAGCACGCAGGTCTTCGTGCTGCCGATGTCGAGCCCCACCAGGTATTTATCTCGTTTGGCCAAGATGCTGCCCCCGCAATTTATTTTGCCCGCGTCATTTCGCCCGCGCCATGGACACCGCGCCACTTGCGTCCGGGTTGATGACCACCTGACGCGCGTATTGCAAATCAATGGAGCGCACGCGGCCAGCGTTGGCCTGCCACTGCGCAAAATTCTCCACCAGCATGCGGTACTTGGCGACGAATTCGCCGCTGCCGAAATGCACCGTGACCGCTTGCTTGCTGGCGTCGTCGGGGATGCCGGGGACGGAGTTGCTGCTGCCCAGACCGGTCATCACCACGCGCAAATCCTTGGGATTGGCCAGCTCGATCTCGCTGACCCGGTCGGAAGAGGCGGGTCGTACCAGATCGATGTCCTTGATGAACTCCTGGTAGATCTGCATCCGCTTTTCGCGCTGCTCCCGGGGCAGGTCCTCGCTGATGCCGGTGACAATGGGGAAATGCAGGTCTTCGCCTTCGGGACGATCGAGAATCACGCCTTGCGCGTCGACCAGAGCGAGTTCGTTGCCGATTCTCAGAAAGGCAATGGGCGTGCGCTCGGTCAACTCCACACGGAGGTGATTGGGCAGAATGCGCTCTACCGTGGCGGATTCAACCCACGGCAACTGCTCGATTTCGCTGCGGCGCGCGTCCAGCGGAACGCTCACCACGCTGTGGCTGCGGTCGGACAGGAAGGTTTGCAAGACGCTTTCGCGAGAGACAATGCGGTTGCCACTCAACTCGATTTGTTCGGGATTAAGCAGCAGCATCTTCGGCGAATGCAGGAAAAAGTCGATTGCCACCCAGGCGATGGCGATGCCCACCACGCCGAGCATGCCGTAGCCGGCTACGCGCCGGTACAACGGCCAGTTGCGGCCGCCGAACTTTTTGCGGCGAATTTCGAGCGGCTTCTGGCGGCGCAGGTAGCGCGGCTCTTCGTCGGTCACCAGCTCCGGGCGATAGTTTTCAGCTTCCGCGGCAGCTGCGGCACCACCAGCGCCACCGGGCATGGCTTTTACGCGAGCCATAGCACCACCTCATGTTCGAGGGTCACACCAAAGGCTGTAAGAACGCGCTCCCGCACGTCGGCCATCAAGGAAAGCATGTCGGCGAAACTGGCGTTGGCGGTGTTTACGAAAAAATTGGCGTGCCGGTCGCTGACCTGGGCGTCGCCCACCCTGCGGCCCTTGAGCCCCAGCTCGTCAATCATGCGTCCCGCGGAAGCACCTGGCGGGTTTTTAAAGATGCATCCGGCGCTTTTTTGGCCGAGCGGCTGGCTGGCTCGGCGTTTCTCGTTGCAGATACGAATCCCTTGGAGAATTTCCTTGAACGGCTTGGAGGGAAGTTCCAGTTTCACTGCCAGCATCATATCATCAGGCGCAAAAGATGTATGCCGGTATTCAAAGGAAATTTGTTCGCCCCTGAGGATTTCCAGTTTTCTTTCCGCGGCGCGGTAGAGTTTGACTTCGCGGACGTAGGTGCCGATTTGCGTTCCGTAGGCTCCGGCGTTCATACGCAGGGCGCCGCCGATGGTGCCCGGAACGCCGATCAAGCCTTCCATCCCGCCCAGATCGTTCTTGGCACAGTAGGTAACCGTGCGGCCGAGGTCGGCGGCGGCATCGATCCGGGCGAAGTTGCCGTCGAGGGTAACTTCCGGTTCCGAGCGCGCGAGTTGCAAAACCAGCCAGGGAAGTTCGCCGTCCTCGACGAGGAGGTTCGAGCCACCGCCGAGAAATCTGTGGGGGAGGTGGTTGCTGTCGAGGAGATTGAGCAGATCGGGAATGGCCTCGTGCCTGGTGATGCTGAGCAGGTCGGTGGTGCCGCCGATGCCCAAATGCGTTTCGCCGGACAGGGCCGTGCCGCTGCGCCGTACAACGCCGAGCTCCGGGAGGGCAGCCAGAATCTTGGGGTCGTCAATCCGCATGGCTGGCTGGGCTCTCGGTTCCGAGCAGGACTACAAGTTCGCTGCTGGCGCGCGTGACGTTGCCCGCGCCGATGGTCAGGATGGCGTCGCCGGGGCGCGATTCCTTAAGGAGGCGCTCGACGGCGTCCTGCATGGAGCGGACGTACTGGACATTTTTGTGCCCGGCTTCGCCGATGGCGTTGCCGAGAGCTTCGCCAGTCACGCCGGGGATGGGCACTTCGCCCGCGGCGTAAATGTCGGTGACGATCAGGATGTCGGCGAGATTGAAGGCCAGGGTGAATTCGTTCCAGAGCTGCTGGCTGCGGGAATAGCGATGCGGCTGGAAGAGCACCAGCAGACGATTGAACTTGCAGACTTTGGCGGCTTCGAGCGTGGCGCGGATTTCCACCGGGTGGTGGCCGTAGTCGTCGATGACCGCTACATCGTTCACGATGCCTTTGATGTCGAACCGCCGACTGACACCGGCGAACTTGCCGAGGGCTTGGCGGATGAGCTCGGCGGGGACGTTGAGATAAAGGGCAACCGCGGCCGCAGCGGCGGCGTTGCGGACGTTGTGAATCCCCGGAGGATGCAGCAGACGGAACATGCCGAGGTCTTCGCCTTTGAAGGTGAGGCGAAATTCGCTATTGAGACCCTCCAGATTGATGTCACTGATGATCAGATCGGCTTGCCCGGAGACGCCATAGGTGATGATGGGGCGCTTGACGCCGGGAATGATGGCCTGCACGTTGGGCTCGTCGAGGCACAGGATGGCCGCGCCGTAGAAGGGCACTTTGTTCACGAACTGGGTAAAGACTTCCTGGATTTCATCGAGCGAGTGGTATTGGTCGAGGTGCTCGCGATCGATGGTGGTGACGACCGAGACGACGGGCGCGAGAAGCAAGAAGCTGCGGTCGCTTTCGTCGGCTTCGACGACGAAGTATTCCCCCTTGCCGAGGCGCGCGGTGGTGCCCGCCTGATTGACCTTGCCACCGATAACGAAGGTGGGATCGAGATGGGCTTCGCCGAGAATGGCGGCGACCATCGAGGTGGTGGTGGTTTTGCCGTGCGCGCCGGCAACCGCGATGCCGTATTTAAGACGCATCAGTTCAGCGAGCATTTCGGCCCGCGGAATCACGGGGATTTTATGTTTGTGGGCCTCGACCACCTCGGGATTGTCGGACTTGACCGCCGAGGAAGTGACCACCACGTGGGCTTCGTTTACGTTAGCGGCTTTGTGACCGCTGTAAATTGTGGCGCCGAGGTTTTGCAGGCGCTCGGTAATGGTGGAGGGCTTGGTATCGGAACCGGAGACCGAGTAGCCGAGGGTGAGCAAGACTTCGGCGATGCCGCTCATGCCGATGCCGCCAATGCCCACTAGATGAATGCGCTGGAAATTGCGGAAAGAGACCATCATGTGCTTGCCCTCGCGGGATTTCCGAGCAATTTGGCAGCCGATTCGATAAGATCGACGATTTCGCGCGTGGCGTTGGGGCGGGCTAAGGATTTCGCGAGGGCGGCCGTGTGCTGCGTCTCGTCCGGGCGGTCGATGAGGGCGAAAATTTCATTGCTGAGGCGCGCGGCGGTGAGTTCCGGTTCGGCGATGAGGCGGCCGGCTCCAGCGCGGACCATCTCTTGCGCGTTGCGCAGTTGGTGGCTATCGGTAGCGTGCCCGAACGGGATAAAGATGGCGGTGCGGCCTGCGGCGGCAACCTCTGCGGCGGTGATGGCTCCGGCGCGGCAGACGATGCCATCGGCCCAGGCGAAACGCTCGGCAATGTTGTTCAGAAAGGGCGTAACCTCGGCGAGAATTTCGCGACGCGCGTAGGCGGTACGCACAGCATGGTAGTCGCGTTCCCCGGTCTGATGCACGATGCTCAATTGATTCTTGCGCGTGGCCAGCAAATCCATGGCGTCGACAAAGGCGCGATTGATGGGCAAGGCGCCCTGGCTGCCGCCAGTCACGAGCAGGCGAAAGGGCTTGCCGGGGGGCTGCGCCGGAATAGCGAAAAATTCCGGACGTACCGGGCAGCCGGTGAGTACGGCTTTGGCGCCCCATGCGCGCGCCGAGACTTCGTAACCCGTGGCGATGCGTTTAGAGATCTTGGCCAGCAGTTTGTTGGTGAGACCCGGCTCGGCGTTGGGCTCGAAAATAACGTTGGGGATGCCGCCGAGCCAAGTGCCAAGCATCATCGGCCCTGCGGCGTAGCCGCCGACTCCGAAGGCCACGACGGGGCGATGTTTGCGCAGGACTGCGCGAGCGTCCGCCAGTCCCGGGACCAGCATCGCGAGGTTTTTTAGCAGCGTCATTCCGCCTTTACCTTTCAAACCGGCCACACGCAAAGTCTCCAGCGGCAGTCCCGCCGCGGGAACCAGGCGCATTTCGATGCCCCGTTGCGTACCCACAAGAACCACTTGACGATCGCTGCCCCGCGAGAGCCATTCCTGCGCGACGGCGATGGCCGGGAAAACGTGGCCGCCGGTTCCTCCGCCAGCAATCAGCAGCTTCACAGGAGGCGCGTCATCCTTCCGTGGCCTGCTGGCTGACGTTGAGCAAAACTCCGGTGGCCAGCAGCATCACCAGTAAACTCGAGCCCCCGTAGCTGACAAAGGGTAGGGGAATGCCTTTGGTGGGCAGCATGCCCAGCACCACCGCGAAATTGATGAGCGCCTGGCTGAGCACCAGAGTGGTGATCCCGGTCGCCAGCAGGCGTCCAAAATTGTCCGGCGCGTTGAATGCCGCGCGCAAACCGCGCCAGCCGTAGATCGCAAAGAGAGCCAGCACCAGCAGCGCGCCGACAAAACCGAGTTCCTCGGAGATGACCGCGTAAATAAAATCGGTATGCGCTTCCGGCAGATAGAACAGCTTTTGTTTGCTTTCCATCAGGCCCACGCCGGAGAAACCGCCAGAGCCCACGGCGATGAGCGACTGCATCAATTGAAAACCCGCGCCTTGCGGATCGAGGTCGGGGTGCAGGAAGGCCAGCATGCGCGCGTTGCGGTAGCCAACGCCGGTGATCAGGAGATACAAGACGGGCGAGGCTGCGGCAACTCCGACGGCCAGCCATTTCCAGGACATGCCGGCAACGAACAGAATTGCCGTGGCCACCAGCAGAATATCCACAGAGGTTCCCAGGTCGGGCTGGGCCACCACGAGACCGACGATCAGCAGCACCGGCGCTACGGCGGGGAGCAGCGTTTGCAGCGCATCTTCCCTGCGGAATTCCATGCTGGCAGCGTTGCGACGCTGTAAATCCAGGAACCATGCGAGATACAAAATGACCGCGAGCTTGGCCAGTTCGGAGGGCTGGATATTGGCCGGGCCGAGTTTAATCCAGCGGTGGGTGGCGTGCGATTTATCCAGAAAAAATGTGCCGACAAGCAGCAGCAGCACCAGGCAAACGGTGCTGTAAATTACGACCGGTTCGCGGAGTTGGCGATAGTCGGTGCGCATCAGCGCGAACATGCCGAACAGGCCGACGAGCAACCAGACCGCCTGGCGCACCAGGAAAATGTAGGAGTGGCCGTACAGCGTGCCGGCGGTGACGGCCGAGGCGCTGAAAATCATTACCGCGCCCAGAAGGCACAGCGCTATGGTTACGCTGAAGAGCCAGCGGTCGGTTTCTAGTCTTCGGGGCACGGCAGCCTCATTTCCTCGGTTTGTTGATCGCCGGTCTCGGGCACGAGTTGTGCTGCGCAAAAAGCCGCGGGGCTCAAAAACCGTCGTTGTGCGCTTCGTCTGGCTGGCAGGGTGGTGGCTAAGGGCGGGCGATTTAGCATGCGGCCCCCGCCGGAATTTCGGCCCTGGCCGGCAGCTGGCGCACCAGCTCTTTGAACACCCGGCCGCGATGTTCGTAATTCTCGAATTGATCGAAGCTCGCGCAGGCCGGAGCCAGCAACACGACGTCGCCCGGCCGGGCGGCCCGCACGGCGATTTCCAAGGCGCGATCGAGGGTGCCCGCACGTTCGAGGGCAACGCTGCCGGCAATGTGGCTGGCGATTTTTGCCGCTGCTTCGCCGATGAGCAAGGCCAGCTTCGCGTGGGTTTTGAGGCTCTGGCGCAACGCCGTGTAGTCGCTGGCTTTATCTTTGCCGCCGAGAATCACCAGCACGCGGCCGGGAAAAGCTTCCAGGGCTTTCTGCGTGGCGTCCACGTTGGTGGCTTTGGAGTCGTTGTAATAGCGCACGCCGCCAATTTCCGCCACGAACTCGAGGCGGTGCTCGACTGCGGCGAAGCTTTTCACCGCGGCAGCGATTTCTGGCCCGTTCGCTCCGGCCAGTTTGGCGGCCGCGACAGAAGCCAGCACATTCTCGACGTTGTGCGCACCGACCAACGGAATCTCTTCCACGCGCAAAACGGCTTGCTCTTCGCCGTGGCTGCGAAAAATAATTTGCCCGTCTTTGACGAATGCGCCTTGCCCGACACGCTGCTTGCGGCTGAACCAGTACACCTCCGGGCGCAACGGCGCGTACGGCGTGGTGGCTGAATCGTCGGCGTTGAGCACGGCCGTGTCATATTCCGACTGATTGGCAAAAATCTTAGCCTTGGCCGCCCCGTAGGCTTCGAGGGTGTGGTGACGATCGAGATGGTCGGGCGTCAAATTCAGAAACACGGCGATATTCGGACGAAAGCTCTCCGTCAGCTCCAGTTGAAAGCTGCTCAGCTCCGCAACCGTGACGGTGTCATCGCGCGACTCTTCCACCCGCGCAATCAAGGGCGTGCCGATGTTCCCGGCAAGAATGGTGGCAAAACCCGCGCTGCGCAAAATGTGTTCGACCAGCGAAGTCGTGGTGGTTTTTCCGTTCGCACCGGTAATGCCAATTAATTTTCCGCGCAGGAAGCGCGAGGCCAGCTCGATTTCACTCCAGACCGCCGCGCCCGCGGCCCGCGCAACCAGCAGCTGCGGCGTATCCGCCGGAACGCCCGGGCTGGGCACAATCAGATCGGCAGAGGCAAATAACCCATCGGAATGGCCGCCGACTTCGCAGGTCACGCCAGCCGCACGCAATTTCGTCGCCGCACCGCGCAGTTGGTCCCCGGAACGCGCGTCCGTAGCCGTCACTTTCGC
Organism: Candidatus Acidiferrum sp.; assembly: GCA_049516615.1. GTDB lineage: Bacteria > Acidobacteriota > Terriglobia > Acidiferrales > UBA7541 > Acidiferrum. Next base: position 14,039 of record JBEKSZ010000091.1, read on the forward strand.
GCCGCGTGCGGCGCAAAAAAGCGCCGTCGCCACACCCGTGCGGGCCAGTCCGACGACCAGCACACGCTTTCCCTTTAGTTCGACGGCGTTGGGCATACTCGCAAACAGCTCCTGTAAAGCTTTGGCGTACTCGCGCGCGACGGCATTCCTTTGCTAGCGCAATTTCAAGGTCGTCAGCGCGAACAAGGCAAACACCAGCGCCACAATCCAGAATCGCACGATCACCTTCGACTCGCTCCAGCCCAGCAATTCGAAATGATGGTGGATCGGCGCCATGCGGAAAATCCGCTTGCCCCGCAACTTGAACGAACCCACCTGCAGAATCACCGACAGGGCTTCGATCACGAAGATTCCGCCAACAAAGAAAAGCAAAATCTCCTGCTTGATAATTACCGCGATCACGCCCAGCGTGCCCCCCAGCGACAGCGAACCCACGTCGCCCATAAAGATTTCCGCGGGATGCGCGTTGTACCAGAGAAAGCCCAGCGATGCGCCGACCAGCGCGCCGCAGAAAACCGTCAGTTCGCCAACGCGCGGAATATATTGAATGTCTAAATACTGTGCCCAGCGAAAATTACTGCTGACGTAAGTAAGCACGGTGAGGGCGCCGGCGGCGATCACCGTGCAGCCAATCGCCAGTCCATCGAGCCCGTCAGTCAGGTTCACTGCGTTCGAAGAGCCCACAATCACCACGGCGATAAAAGCCAAGAAGGGCACAAACGCCAGCGGCCACAAATGCCCGCCAAGGACCGCAGGACTCAGCAAGGAATGAATCACGAGATCGGGCTGGAAGCGTTTAAAGAAGGGAAAAACCAATTGCGTCGAGTGCGCCCGCTGCGTAGCGAGCACCAGCAGTCCGACACCCACGACCAAGCTCACCAGAATCTGCAGCAGAAATTTGCGGCGCGCGGTAAGCCCCAGGTTCTGCCGCTTGGTCACCTTGGCGTAGTCATCCATGAAGCCGATGGCCGCAAATCCGATCAGCGCAAACAGCGCCAGTAGCACAAAGGGATTCGTCAAATCGGCCCAGAGCAAGGTGGGCACCGCGGTAGACAGCACGATCAGGACGCCGCCCATCGTGGGCGTGCCCGCTTTTTTCTTGTGCGCTTCCGGGCCTTCTTCGCGAATGAACTGCCCGATCTGCAACTCCACGAGACGCCGGATCAGCCACGGCCCGAACACCAGCGCCAGAAACATGGCCGTGAGGCTGGCATACACCGTGCGCACCGTGATGTAGCGAAATACATTGAAGGGGCTGAAATAGCGGACCAGTACGTGGTAGACAAGGAAGTACAGCATGTCAGTGCGGGACCTCGTTGCGCGGTCCGACACTCTGCGTGCCGCGCGTTTCCGCATGCCGCGCGATCAGCGCCTCGACGATACGTTCCATTTTCACGCCCCGCGAGCCTTTGACGAGCAGCAGGTCGCCGGTGGTCAAGGAGTCCTCAAGGAAACTGGCGGCCTCCTCCGGCACAGAGAAGAATTTGGCCTGCGCCCGGGGAAAACCCGCGGCCACAGCGCCTTCCACAATTTCCGTTGCGTCGCCGCTCACCCCGATAATCCAGTCGATCTTGCCTGTGTGTGCCGCAAAACTCCCCGCCGCACGATGCAGCTGCGCGGAAGAATGTCCCAGCTCGCGCATTTCACCGGCGGCCAGAATGCGTCGTTTGAAATTTGGCGTGGCCGCGAGCAATTCCGTCATGGCCTCCAGGGCCGCAGGGCTCGAGTTGTAACTGTCGTTGATCAGCGCCGCGCCATTCGAAAAACGCAAAAGCTCGCCGCGCATCGACGGCGCGCGCAACGCGCCAAACACCTGCTGCGCTTCCCCCGCGCCGATGCCCCAAACGCTGCCCGCCGCTAGCGCCGCCAGGGCATTGGAAATCGCATGCTTCCCGGGAACCGCAAGCTCCAGCCGCACGCGCCCTTCCGGGCTGACATAATCGAAGGCCGACCCCAGCGCGCCACGATCCTCGATATTTTCCGCGCTGAAAAACGCCGGCTGGGCAATCCCGTAGGTCAACACCCGGCCCGGCGCAAATGCGCCAAACGCCGCAACGCGCGGATCGTCGGCGTTTAGCACCGCGGTAGACTCGCGTCCATTCAAGCCTTCGATCAATTCGCGCTTGGCCAGCGCGATTTCATCCACGGAAGCAAAAAATTCCAGGTGCGCCGCCGAAACGCGGGTCACCACCCCAACGTCGGGCTTGGCAATGCCCGCGAGTTCCTGCAACTCATAGCGCCGGGACATGCCCAATTCCAGCACCACCGCCTGATGTTCCGGTTCGAGACGAAACAGTGTCAGCGGCAGACCGTAAGCGTTGTTGAGATTGCCTTCCGTCTTCAAGACCCGCAGCTTCGAGCCCAGCAATGCCGCCAGGATCTCTTTGGTAGTGGTTTTGCCGACGGAACCTGTAACCGCCACGACCTTTCCGACCCACGCGTCACGAATCGCGCGGGCGAGTTGATGCATCGCGAGTAAGGTGTCCTCGACCAGCAGGCAACGTCCGCGCAACGACTCCGGGAACTGTCGCGCACGCGACTCGGCAACAAGGGCGGCCAGAGCGCCGCGCTGCAGCGCGGCAGCCACATGATCGTGTCCATCGTGACGCGGTCCGTGGATGGCGATGAACAGTTCTCCAGGAAGTATTGTGCGAGAATCAATCGAGACACCGGCCACCCGGGCCAGGGCGTCGAGTTCCTCGCCAATCTTAGCCAGCATCGGCTCAGAAATTTGTAGTAGCGTCCACCGCATACATTCCTCAACGAGTTAGCGAAGTATCCCGCGCGCTTGGTTTTCACCGTAGTGAGGGCTCCTCCCTGACCCTGAGCCCGCGCAGCCGGCAAAGGGTGACCCTGAGCCCCGCGACAGGCATTAGGGTGCGATCAGCCTGACAACTGTTTATGCATTCTGGTACCCACGCGCTCGCAGCGCCTGCCGCGCCACTTCGCGATCGTCAAAATGCAGCGTCCCGCTCGCTAAAATCTGGTAATTCTCGTGACCTTTTCCCGCGAGCAGAACGATATCGCCGGCGCGCGCTTCGTCCAGCGCCAGGCCAATGGCTTTTTCGCGGTCCGGCTCGATCAAATATTTTCCGGAAGTTTTCTGCAAGCCGACAATAATGTCGCTGATAATTTTCAGCGGATCCTCGCTGCGCGGATTGTCGCTCGATAATACCGTCAAATCGCTCAGGCGCCCGGTCACTTCGCCCATCACCGGACGCTTGGTGCGGTCTTTTCCGCCGCCGCAGCCAAACAAGGTGATTACCCGGCCTTTGGCGTTCAGCTCGCGCGCGGTGCGGATCAAGTTCTCCAGGGCGTCGTCGGTATGGGCATAATCGACGATTACGAGAAAGGGCTGTCCCTCATCAATGCGCTGGAATCGCCCCGAAACGCTTTGCAGTTCGCGCAATCCTTTTTCGATCGCGTCGTTCTGCAGTCCTAGCGCCTGCGCGGCGCCGATCGCCGCCAAAATGTTGTACACATTGATGCGCCCCACGAGCGAGGAAGTCACTGGCACCTTGCCGTTCGGCGTCTGTGCGGTGAACGCCAAGCCCTCAAAGGAGAGCTGGTATTTTTTGACGGTAATGTCCGCCATCGTTTCCAGTCCATACGTTACCGCGCCCTTGGTCGCGCCCGCGAGTTGCTTGCCGTAAGCATCATCAACGTTGACGATGGCCGCATCTGGCGCGCCTGCTCCCGTGCCTTCAAACAGCCTGCGCTTGGCGGCAAAATAATCTTCAAATGTCTGGTGGTAATCCAGGTGTTCGCGCGTCAGATTGGTGAACACCGCGGCCGCGAAATGGCAGCCCCACAAACGCTCCATGCTCAACGCGTGCGAACTCGCCTCCAGTACCGCGAACTGCCCGCCTTCATCACGAATCTCGGCCAAGAACTTCTGCAAATCCAGCGACTCCGGCGTGGTATTCGGCGAGGGATACTCGCCGCGCGGGGTGTAATACGCAATGGTTCCGAATAGTCCCGTCTTGGCTCCCGACGCTTTCACCATGGCATCGATCAGCGATGTCGTGGTTGTTTTCCCGTTCGTCCCGGTAACCGCCGCGAGCTCTAGGGCGGCGGCCGGATGCCCGTAAAAATTCCCCGCCGCGACGGCCAGTGCTCTCCGCGGCTCGCGCATCCGCACCCAGGCCACGTTTTCCGGCAGCCAGGCCGGCGCCGATTCTGCACTCGCGATGGCGATGGCCCCGCGCGCAACGGCATCCTGCAAAAAGGCATTGCCATCGGTCTGGGCACCGCGCAACGCAAAAAACAGACCTTGCGGAGATACTTTGCGCGAATCGCATGCGATGTTCCGGATTTCCAGCTGGGCGACTGCCGCCGGTAAATCAGCCGCAACGCTCTCTAGCAGAGTGCCCAGTTGCGCGCCTGGCGCGGAATTCCTTGGCAACGAGTCGTCGCGCGGTCCCCCCGGCTTCGCGGCGCTCTCGCTCCTCCCTTCGTTCCACTTTCCACAGAGACCGGTGGTCATATTATTTTTTCAGCTCCGCCGATTTCCCCGCGGCCTTGGTCGTATTCGGCGCGCGCGTGGCAAACTCCACGGTCACTTTCCCTCCGCGCTTCAACTTTGCGCCCGCCGCGGGGGTCTGCCCGATTGCCAAACTGGTCCCGACAAGTGCAGGGTTCAGTCCGAGCCGCAAACACTGGTCCGTAACGTCGCGCATGGTCTGGCCCATAAAATCTGGCACGGTAATGTCTCCGCCCTCATCGACCGATACCGTGACGGCCGCAGGCAACTCCGGGGCCTTACTACTCTTCGATGCGGGCGCAAGGGCAGGCGCCGAAGCGCCCGCCGCCGAATCATCGGCCGGCGCCGAAAAATCCGCCGCGGTAAAGTCTCCGAGCGTCTCCTCGGCCTCGCTAGGCCGGTCATACGCCGTCTCAACCAGCTTCGAGCCGAGCGGCACATCGTGCGGCACTCCCAAATACGTAAGCACCTGCTCGGCCACTCGCTTGAACACCGGGGCCGCCACCTGTCCGCCTTCATGCGGACCGACCGGCGAATCCAGGGACACCAAAATCGTCACTGCCGGATCGTTGATCGGCGCAAATCCCGTGAACGAGGCGATCAGGTCGGTACGGGAATATCGTCCGGTGCTCGGGTCGATCTTCTGCGCCGAGCCCGTCTTTCCCGCCGCCGTCCAGCCATCGAGCTGCGCCAAGGTTCCCGTTCCGCCTTTCAGCACCACGCCTTCCATGATTCTCCGCAACGTAGCCGCCGTTTCCGGATGAATCACACTTCGCGGCTCGACCGGAGCCAGCGGCCCTTCGGCGGGCAAGACCTCGTCGCCCCGCCGCAGCCCGGCGACCACGTGCGGGCGGTACCAAGTTCCGCCGTTTGCAATCGCGGAAACGGCGGTAATCAATTGTAAGGGAGTCACTCCCACTTCCTGTCCCATAGACACTGCGCCGATGGAAATGGGCGTCCAATGTTCCAAACGATGCAGCAAACCGCGGCTTTCTCCGGGCAAGTCCACGCCCGTCGGCGAACCAAACCCGAAAGCCCGGATGTAGTCATAGAAGCGGGGCTCACCGAGCCGCATGGCCACCTTGATGGCTCCCACGTCGCTTGACTTCGCCAGGATCTCGGAAACCGTCAGCATCCCGAACGGTTTGTGGTCGTGGATGCGGTGCCCCGAGACGACCAGCGAACCATTCTCGCAATCGAAAACTTCCTCTGGCCGCGTTACGTTCTGATCGAAAGCCGCAGCCAGGGTAATCAGCTTGAACGTCGATCCCGGCTCATAGATAGCGCTCACCGCCCGATTCATCCGGGATTCCGCTGGCGCGGTGGCAGCGGTGTTGGGATTGAATTTCGGCCAATTCGCCAACGCCAGAATTTCTCCCGTGTTCGGATTCATCACGATCACGGTGCCCGCGGGGGCATGCGTCTTCTCAATGGCCGCCGCCAATTCCTTTTCGGCGATGTACTGAATTTTTTCGTCGAGGGTAAGCACCACGCTTGCGCCGCGTTCGCGTTCTGCTTGCCCGGCCGTCACCGCCCCGTCGAAACGATGCTGCCGGGCATCGGCCATCACCAAAACCTTTTCGCTCTTGCCGCGAATCAGCGAGTCCAGCTCCGACTCAATTCCTCCCAGCCCTTTTTCGTCCGGATCGACGAACCCCAGTACGTGCGCGGCCAAATCGCGTTTCGGATAAAACCGCTGATTCTCCTTCTGCAGGTAAAGGCCCTTCAAATTCAGCGCCGAAAGCGCTTCGGCCTGCTCCGGAGGCAGTTTCCGCTGCACCCACACAAACGACCCGGAAGATTCCAGGCGGTTCTCAATCGTGTCGCGCGGGATCCCCAGCACGCCTGAAAGCAGTCGCGCTGCCAGGTGTATGTCGGCCATCTCCGACGGTACCGCAAACGCCGAGTTGACCTGAATGCTCATGGCCAGCGGATGCATGTTGCGGTCGTAAATAGCCCCGCGCTGGGGAGAGATTTCAATAATGCGCTGCTGCTGCCGCTGCGCGCGGGCCATGTATTCGCTGTGCCGGATCAACTGCAGGTAGGCCAAACGTCCGCTAACCGCCACCATCCACAACATCGCCACAGCCGCGACAATCAGCAACCTGTCGGCCGCGCTCCGCCCTGAGTTCCGAACGCCTTCTACCGCCTGGACTCGATTCTGGGGCATGGCGCAATCAGCTCAACAAGACTCCGGAAACACGAAAGAAACGACCATGGCACACCGCGCGCAGCGCGGGATGGGCTTCCTGCTGCGCCGCCACCCGCCTCCCAATGCGTAACCATCAGTGTGCCGCGGAGAAAGTCGCCTTGCCGGGGACGGCGAACGCGCCTAGGGCCGGGTGGCATGTGTATAACGCACGGATGCGACTTCCGCGCCACTCGGAGTCTCATACTCCTGCACCTGCGCCGGCTGCACTTCGGTCAATCCGAGCTGCTGGCGCGCGATGAAATCGATGCGTCGCGGGTCCGACAATCCGGCGATCTGCAAATTCAGCGAAGAGTTCAGCGCCCGGGCGTCGGCTTGCTGGACCTTCAATCCTTCGAGCTGAAAACTCAAATCGATGCAACGGAAATGCTGGTAAACATACAGAGTCAGGCAGGCCGCGATCATTCCGCCGAGCGCCACGGTGCGATACAGATTGCGCATCTTCACCGGCTCGAGGTTGCGCACCAGCCGGGAATTGTCAATTCGCTTCACGGTGTGAAACTCCGTGGCGACCGGCGCTTTCTTTTTGCCAAAATTTCTCCGCGTCATAACCGTACCCGCTTCTTTCCGCTTACCCTTTGCAAACCCTGCCGCACCGCAAAAATCCGGGCGTCCCACCACAAAATCGTCACCCCGAGCGCGCCCGGGAACCTGCTTTGTGGCGCAGCGTTCCAGCCCTCTCAGGCCGCCACTCTCTCTGCACAACGCAATTTCGCGCTGCGCGAGCGCGGGTTTTCAAACAGTTCTTTTTCACCCGGCACCACCACGTGCCGTGTCAGAATTCTTAACCCGCCTTCCCGCTCGCCCTGTTGAAACGCCTGCTTCACAATGCGGTCTTCCCGCGAGTGGTAGGTCAGCACCACCATCCGTCCGCCCGGAACTATTGTGGTAGGGGTCCGAGATAGAAACTGCCCGAGTTCCTCCATCTCTCGATTCACCGCGATCCGCAGCGCCAGAAACGTTTTTGTTGCGGGATGCAGTCTCTGCCTTCCCCA
>JBEKSZ010000092.1:0-21497 GCA_049516615.1 Candidatus Acidiferrum sp.
GAATTGTTGCGCCGAATCGGCCTCGAGGACGTTCTCACGCCTCGGCAACTTGTTTAGCGGGAAAGAGTCCAAGTCACATGGCAAGATGTGACTGTTCATGATTGAGTGAGCAAGTCGTGGACCGCAATAAGCAGTTCGTGACGATGCGCTTGGAGGAGTCGTCCAATTGGAGTGCGGCGATAGTTGTAGGCTACAAAAACAGGAGAACGCGATGACACAAAAGCAGCAAATTGAGAATCACAGGGAGTTTTCCGAGAAACGAATTGTAGTGCTCGGCGGGTCGTCGGGCATCGGGTTAGCAGTGGCACAGCAGGCTGTGGCTCAAGGGGCAACGGTAATCATAGCGTCCAGCAATGCGGATCGGGTTAAACAGGCGGTTGCAACGCTCGACGGAAAAGCGGAAGGGCACCCGCTTGATCTCTCAAATGAGCGCGACATTCAAAATTTCTTTCAGAAGATCGGTGATTTCGATCACTTGGTTTTCACTGCCGGTGACACGCTGCAATTGAATGAGCTTGCAGCGACGGACCTTACCAAAGCCCGGCAGGCTTTTGAGTTGCGCTATTGGGCTGCCCTGGCTGCGGTCAAGTACGGAAGCCCGCATATCCGCAAGGACGGCTCGATCGTGCTCACAACCGGTGTAGCAGGCCGGCGCCCACACAAGGGATGGACAGTGGCCGCAAGCGTCTGCGGAACTATCGAGGCCTTGACGCGTGCCTTGGCGGTTGAGTTAGCACCCATTCGCGTCAACGCGGTGTGTCCCGGCGTCGTGCAAACGAACCTCTGGCAAACCATGAATGCAGACGCAAGGGAGCACCTATACGAAAGCGTGGGCAAGAGTCTGCTTGTCGGCCGCGTCGGCGAGGCAGGCGAGATTGCGCGCGCCTATCTTTTCCTCATGCAGGAGGGATACAGCACGGGGCAGACCGTGGTGGTAGATGGCGGAGCGGCACTCGTTTAGGCTCTTTGCCCCTGATGAACAATTGCGGAGGATTCGGCCCTATGACGCAGATGGGGGCCCAAGTCCATATACCTATCCGTGACGGTGGGTTGACCCGGCCCGCTTGAACCAATCGCCAATCGTCGTGTAAACCAGAACTCATCGGTCGTCAATCGGATCAGTACCGAAAAAGGCGCTTGTGTTTTGGTTTCGAAAAGCTGGGAACAACTTGGGAACAAGTGGTGCCGAATAGGCCCACAAACCGACGATCAAGCAAGAGCTAAGGCACGGCAAACCAACAAGATGCTAAGATTTTGCTTGGACTCATGATCCGCAGCCTGGGGGCCCTTTGGAAAATCGATCCGGGGTTCAATCCGCGGCAAACTCTGACCTTCGGCATCACCCTGCCTCCTGCGCTCAGAAAGAGCAGCCCGCCTGGGGTGCGCGCCGCCTTGCGGCAACTGAATGAAGAACTCGAAAGCCTTCCCGGAGTCACGGCCTCCTCCCTGTCCTGGGGCGCCGTGCCCATGAGCGGCGACGACGAAGATACCTTCTGGATCGAGGGCCAGCCAAAACCTGCGACGGAAAACGAAATGAGCTGGGCGCTCAGTTATGTGGTGCAGGAGGACTACCTCGAGGTGATGCAGACCGCGCTCCTGCGCGGGAGATTCCTGACCCGCCAGGACAATGAAAATTCCCCGCACGTCGCGGTGGTCGACGAAGTTTTCGCGCGACAGTATTTCCCGGGGCAGGATCCCATCGGCCGGCACGTTTTCCTCGAGCACAAGGGCGGGCGCGCGGAAATCGTGGGGGTGGTGGCTCACGTAAAGCAATGGGGGCTCGACACCGACGACAGCGAACCGCTGCGCGCCGAACTGTACTCTCCCTACATGCAGCTTCCCGACGAGGCCATGGACCCGTCGTTTTGGAGCGGCACCGCGGCCCTGGTGCGCTTTGCGGCCGGAAGGCCGGTGGTCGCCGACAGCATTCGCCAGGCGCTCAAGAATCTCAACAGCGATTACGTGGTGTACGGCCCACAGACCATGGACGAGGTCATCTCCGACACCCTCGCCACGCGGCGCGTTTCCATGATTCTTCTGGGTATCTTTGCCGCGCTGGCCGTGGTGCTCGCAAGCGTGGGCATCTACGGGGTGATCTCCTACCTGGTCGGGCAGCGCACGCAGGAGATTGCCGTTCGCGTGGCGCTCGGGGCGCAAAGGCGCGATGTGCTGCAACTGATTCTCGGCCAGGGCATGCGGCTGGCGCTTTCAGGACTCGGCGTCGGGATGCTGACGGCGTTTGGCGTCACGCGCCTGATGAGCAAGATCCTCTACGGCGTCAGCGCAACCGACCCCGGGACATTTCTTGCCGTGGGCATTGTGCTCATGAGCGTCGCGCTCCTCGCCTGTTATCTTCCCGCGCGCAGGGCCATGCGCGTCGATCCCGTAGTGGCTCTGCGATTTGAATGAAGCCGTGGCCGGGGAGACTGCCGGCCCCGCGCCAAACTCCCGCGAGGTCCGAGACTAAGGCCTTCGCGCGATTCCTTTAGACCAGCTGCGCCGCGCGCCCGCGCATGCCGGCGCCGAAGCGCGGCAAGCTTGTTCCCTCCCCGCTGGAACCTGTAAGCTCGGCTGCGCCCCGCGACGCCTAGAACGAGGCAGAAAACGCTGCGATGCCTGAGCTGAAACTTTTGTTCCTGCAGGTTCTCGTGATTTTGCTGGCAGCCAAAATTCTGGCCGCCGGATTCCGCTTCATCCGTCAACCCGAAGTGCTCGGCGAGATGGCCGCGGGAATTCTGCTGGGCCCTTCGCTGCTCGGCAAATTCGCGCCGGAGCTCGTGAACGCGCTGTTTCCCGCGCGAAGCTTGGGGCCGCTCTACGCGCTCAGCCAATTGGGCCTGGTGCTGTTCATGTTTTTGGTGGGCCTCGAAGTGCGGCTCGGATTGCTGCGCGATTCGGCGCGCAGCGCGCTTCTGGCTAGCCTGGCGAGCATCGCGGGACCATTCGTGTGCGGAGCGCTTCTCGCGCTGCGTCTGTACGCCTATCTCGGCGAGGGTGTCCCGAGGCTGCCGTTTGTGCTGTTTTTTGGCGCGGCCATGAGCGTCACGGCATTTCCCGTCCTGGCGCGAATTCTCGCAGACCGCAAGCTGATGCACACGCGCCCGGGGGTACTCGCAATTTCCTGCGCGGCGGTGGGCGACGTGATCGCCTGGTGCGTGCTGGCGGTCATTACCGTCGTGGCCCGGCCCGCGGCGAGCGGCGCGGGTCTGCCCTTGCGCTTTGCCGGGCTGGGCATTTTCGTTGGCCTGATGCTGCTGGTGGTGCGCCCCTGGCTGCGGCGCGTGGTTCCCGCGAACGCGCCGCTCGAGATCAGCCGCTTCGCGCTGGTGATGATCGTACTCCTCGCCTCGGTATGGGCCACCGAAGCGCTGGCAGTGCACGCCTTATTCGGAGCGTTTCTCGCCGGGCTCATCATGCCGCGCGGCGCAATGCTTGAGGCCGCGCTGCGCACGCGTCTTGAATCGGTGACCCTGGTGCTGCTCCTGCCGCTGTTTTTCGCCTACAACGGGCTGCGCACCAATATCTCGCTGCTCGATGATCGCCGGCTCTGGCTGGTGTGCGGTACGATCGTGCTGCTGGCCATTGCCAGCAAACTGCTGGTGACCGCCGTGGGCATGCGCCTCGGGGGCATCCCCTGGCGCGAATCTTTCGCGGTGGGCGTGCTGGTCAACACGCGCGGTCTGGTCGAACTGATCATTCTGAACGTAGGGCTCGATTTGCACGTGCTCTCGCCCACGCTGTTTTCCATGATGGTGATCATGGCCCTGGCCACGACCTTCATGACCGCCCCGCTGCTTGACGGGATCTATCCGGCGGCAAAGGCGGAAGGGCTGGACTCAGGCTCCGCGTAACGGCAAGTATTCTGTCCGGGCGATGTCGATTGCCGCTATTTCGTGCGACTACTCTATGCAAGCGCGGTTATCTTCTATAGTGAGGAGCCCTTCATGAAGTATCTATGCCTGATTTACGATGAGGAAAAGAAGTGGGAGACCATGCCCAAGGAGCAAGCCGGGGCCATCCACGGGGAATATATGGCTTTTACCGAGGCCATTAAGAAGAGCGGTCAGTACCTCGCCGGCGATGCCCTGCAGCCAACGAGCGCGGCCACCACGGTTCGCATCCGCAACGGAAAAGTCTCCACCACCGACGGCCCTTTCGCCGAAACCAAAGAGCAGCTCGGCGGCTATTATATGATCAACGCCAAAGACTTGAATGAGGCCATACAGATCGCTTCGCGCATCCCCTCGGCGAGGGATGGGAGCGTAGAGATACGGCCGGTGCTGGTCTTCGGCTAGCCCGTCGCGAACGGACGATGGCTAAAACGAATAGGAGCAACCCTGTCCTGTGGCGAGCGAGCGCAGCGATTATGGCCGGCTGATCGGGGCGCTCTATCGCTCGGATTCCCGGCGCGTGCTGGCGACCTTGATCCGCCTGCTCGGTGGGTTCGAGCTTGCCGAAGAGGCTTTGCACGATGCTTTTGCTGCCGCACTCGTGTCCTGGCCGCAGAGCGGCGTGCCGGAAAATCCCCGCGCCTGGCTGATTTCCACCGGGCGTTTTAAAGCCATCGACCGGCTGCGGCGCGCGGCGCGTTTTGACGCGGCCCTGGCGGCGATTGCCGACCGCGTGGAGGCCGCCGCGCCAGTGGCCAGGGACGCGGACGACGCGGAGTCGAGCAACGGAATTCCTGACGACCGGCTGCGCCTGATCTTTACCTGTTGCCACCCTGCGCTGACCCCCGACGCGCGCATCGCGCTGACCTTGCGGGAAGTGTGCGGGCTCGGCACCGAAGAGATTGCCAGTGCCTTTCTGGTTCCCGCGCCGACACTGGCGCAGCGTATCGTGCGCGCCAAGGGAAAGATCCGCGATGCGCAAATCCCCTATCAGGTGCCGGCGCGCGAGGACCTCGCCGAGCGGCTCGCCGCCGTGTTGCACGTGGTCTATTTAGTGTTCAACGAGGGGTACTCGGCATCGCTCGGTGCTTCTGTCACACGTCACGATCTGTCGAGCGAGGCCATCCGCCTCGGACGTTTACTGCGCGAGCTCTTAGCCGAGCCTGAAGTGTCCGGCTTGCTCGGCTTGATGCTGTTGCACGATGCCCGGCGGGCAGCGCGAAGCTCCGCGGATGGTGACTTGGTGCTGCTCGACGAGCAGGATCGCTCGCTATGGAATCAGGAACAAATTCGCGAGGGCGCGGCACTGGTAAAAAGCGCGCTGGCCTCGCGGAGAATTGGGCCCTACACGCTGCAGGGCGCGATTGCGGCGGTTCACGCCGAAGCGGCGAACGCCGCGGTCACCGACTGGCCTCAGATCGTAGGTCTCTACGATGTACTCCTGCGCATCGAGCCGTCGCCGGTTGTCGAACTCAACCGCGCCGCGGCCGTCGCTATGCGCGACGGAGCTGTGGCCGGGCTGTTGCTGATCGATGCGATTCTTGAACGCGGCGAACTGGCGGAATATTATCTGGCGCATTCGGCGCGCGCGGATTTGTGCCGGCGGCTCGCGCGCACCGGCGAGGCCATTGCTGCTTATGAACGGGCTCTCGGCCTGGCAAGGCAGGCGCCGGAGCGGCGATTCTTAGAGCGGCGCCTCGCCGAGCTTCGCCGCGGCGTTGCCGCCGAAGGCAAAGAAGTGCCGGAGCACTAGACGCGGGCGGCTTGCGCCAGAGGAAGATATGGAACGCAGAGAATTTCTGGCCCTGCTGGCGGCCTCGGCATACCGCGAATTGGCATGGCGTCTTGGCCTGTCCGCCACAACAGAGCAAGCCAAAGCCGACGTAAGCCTTCGCATCTCGCCCGTCGAGCTCGAGGTCGCGCCGGGGAAGCTGATCAAAACCACCGGATACAACGGCTCGGCGCCCGGCCCGATCTTACGCCTGAGGGAAGGCCAGGCGGTAACCGTGGACGTCTTCAACGAAACGAAAACTCCCGAACTGGTGCACTGGCACGGTCTGCTCGTCCCTTCCGAAGTCGATGGTTCCGAGGAAGAAGGGACGCCGGTGGTTCCTCCGGGCGGCGCACGGCGATATTCGTTCGTGCCCCGCCCCTCGGGAACCCGCTGGTACCACAGTCACACCCATGCCGGCCGGGATATGAAGCGCGCCACGTACACGGGACAATTCGGGTTCCTGTACATCGAAGCCAGACAAGAGCCGGGGCAATACGACACCGAGGTATTCCTCGCGCTGCACGGCTGGAACGCTGATCTAAGCGCGCAAAGCGGTGAAGGCACGCTCGAAGTCACTTACCCCGTGTACTCCGTCAACAGCCACGCGCTCGGTTCGGGCGATCCGCTGCGCGTTAAAGAAGGCCAGCGCGTGCTTTTCCGCATCTTGAACGCCAGCGCCACCGACCAGCACCGCATCGCCTTGCCCGGTCACAGATTCCAGATCGTCGGTCTTGACGGAAACGCTGTTCCCGTCCCGCGCGAAGTCGACGTGCTCGAGATGGGGCCTGCGGAACGAATTGACGCCATCGTTGAAATGAAGCAACCCGGTGTTTGGGTTCTCGGCGAAGCCAGTGCGGCGATGCGGAATTCCGGCTTGGGCGTGGTGATCGAGTACGCAAACCGCAGCGCGCCGCCGCAGTGGACCGCGCCGCCTGACGCTCCCTGGGACTACACGGGGTTTGGGCGCGACGCGGAAACCGCCGCGCCGGCAGGCGGCGTTGTGCCCCTGGTCTTTCGCAAAAAGTTTGCCGGGCACAACTGGGTGGACAAGTGGACCATCAACGGCAAATCCTTTCCAAAGACCGAACCCCTGCGCGTCCGCAGCCATGTTCGTTACCGCCTGCGCTTTGACAATCAGAGTGATGAGGCCCACCCGGTGCATCTGCATCGGCACAGCTTCGAGCTGACCAGATTCGCCGGCAGAGCCACGTCGGGAGTGATCAAGGACGTCGTCGTCGTCCCGGCCATGCAGCAAGTCGAGGTGGATTTCACCGCCGACAATCCGGGCCCCACCCTGTTCCACTGCCACCAGCAGCTGCACATGGACTACGGGTTCATGACCCTGCTGCAATACGAGGACTGAGCCCCGCGATCCACCTGCCGCTCTGCCCGCCCGTAGCATGGCGACCAGCCGGGAACCCAGGAAAGGGATGAAGCTCCGGAGGGGTTTTCATCCATACAAAGTGGCACGGATACTCTAATATGCCAGTAAGCTGGCGAATGCTTCAGGGATGATTGGGGCACGGAGTGAAGCAGGGTCAGGGAGGGTCACCATGAAGATTCATCGCCGCAGGGCGACGGTTATGGCGTCGCTGATTTTGAGTCTGGCCATTCCGGGATCGTCAACGGGCCAGTCCGACCAAGATTCGGGGCACGGAACAACTCGAACCGCCGCTGCAACTTCCGGCGTCCATGACTTCGATTTCTTGGTAGGAAAATGGCGCGTGCATCATCGAACGCTGAAGGAGCGGCTCGCCAACAGCCATGAGTGGATCGAATTCGAAGGGACACTGGTCAACCAGCCGCTCATGGACGGCTACAGCAACGTCGACGACACCGTGTTCGAGAAGCCGGGCGCGGCCTTTCGTGGCGTCGCTCTGCGATCCTTTGACTCAAAGACCGGGCAGTGGTCCATCTGGTGGCTCGATAGCCGTACGCCACTGGGGCCCCTGGAGCCGCCCATGAGAGGAGGCTTCCGCGATGGCGTGGGAACGTTTTATGCGGATGAGACCTTCAACGGGAAACCGGTGCGCACGCGATTTTTGTGGACCAAGATGACTTCGACATCGGGTCACTGGGAGCAGGCCTACTCGACAGATGGCGGCAAGACGTGGGAGACCAATTGGGTGCAGGACATCGTACGAGTTCGCTGATTGGAGATCGATGAATGGCCAAGGATGACATCCTGCACCGGCCCTACCAATAAAACGGAAAAAACAGGATGAGCATCCCGGCGCAGGCGTGCAGTTTTAAAGATTCAGCGGGGCCAGCGGGGTGTGCTGATTGGCGATGAGCAGTTCGCCCGTGAAAGCCCGCTCCGCGGGACGGCGGCGGAGCGCTTCTTCTGCCGAAATGCGCACCACATCGGGATTATTGTTTTCAAGCGAGACATGGGCCAGGACAAGAAAGCGTGCCAAGGCATCGAAAGCTTCCGGATCGGCAAGGTATTCGCTTACCGCATGATTGGAAAGATGCCCGGTGCGGCTGAGTACGCGCTGCTTTACCACCCAGGGATACGGGCCCACTTTGAGCATGTCCAAATCGTGATTGGATTCAAGCAAGAGGCAATCGGCGTCGCGCAGGTGGACTTTGACGAGTTCCGGCAGGTAACCAAGGTCGGTAACCAGGGCCATTTTTGCCCCGTTCGATTTGAACGTGAAGCCCAGGGGGTCGGCCGCATCGTGCGGGATAGCGAAGGCGTGCACGTCAATGTCGCCGATCGTAAAACGCTGGCCCGCGTGAATGGTCTCCACGCCGCGCAGGCGCTTGCCAAACGTTTCCGGCAGGCAGCGCGTTAACGCCTCCATGGTCGGCTCGGTGACGAAAAGTGGGGCTTTCCAGAGGCCCAGCATCTGCGGGAGGCCGTTGCAATGATCGGAATGCTCGTGGGTAATGAGAATGCCGTCGAGCGATTCTACGGTGATGTTGAGGGCCGAGAGTCGGGCGAGCGTTTCGCGCTTTCCGAGGCCGGCGTCCACAAGGAGTCGGGTCCGCTCGGTCTCGAGGAGGGTGATGTTCCCCGAGCTGCCGGAAGCCAGGATGGAGATACGCAGACGGATCGGTTTCTGTCCCTTGCTAGCAACCACAAAACTGATTTCTGGATCATGGCAGAGCCGCGCCGCGGCGTCAACGGCGAATGCGCCGCGCTCCCAAAAAACGCGACGAAGATGGGCGATTGAGCTGGACGAGTTCAGCGCCCGAGGCTGTCCTGAACGATCGCGGCGGCGGGAGGCAGGATGCCGAGCTCGCGATAGATGGGGCGCATGAATGCGCGGATGGTGGACAAACGCGTGGCAAACCAGGCAGCGCCGGCAAGGCAGCAGACGCCGCTGAACATTACCGTATACGGGGCGCCGATCAGATGCGCAAGGCCACCCGCGAGCAGGCTGCCGAAGGGCGCCATGCCGACGAATGCCACGGTGTAAAAACTCATGACCCGGCCACGCTTGCTGTCTTCGACGATGGTTTGGATGATGGTGTTGCTGGCGGCCATCTGCTGCATCATGCCGAAACCGCAGACCAGCATCAGCAGCAGCGAGACCCAGAAAATTCGCGAGAAACCGAAAGCCATCAGCCCCAAGCCGAAGGCCGCGGTCGAGAGGGGAATCATTTTGCCGAGACCCAGAACGGTTTTTCGGACGGCCAGCGACAAGGCGGAGACGAGCGCGCCGACTCCCACGGCGCCCATGAGAAAGCCAAGCGTGTGCGGGCCACCGTGCAGGATTTTTCCCGCAAAAATGGGCATCAGCACCGTAAACGGCCAGCCCATGAGGCTGACCAGCGCAAACAGCAGCAGGATGGTGCGAATGGGTGGGGAAGAGGAGACGTACTCCCAGCCCTCTTTGAGTTGCACGAGCATGGAGTGGGCCGAACCCTTAAGCGCGGCGCCGCGCAATCGCATGAGCGCCAGCGACAAGATCACCGCCAGGTAACTGATGCCGTCGAGGAGAAAGCAGTAGCCTTCGCTCGACAGGGCGATGACTGCACCGGCCAGCGACGGGCCCACCAGCCGCGCCATGTTGACCATCGAGGAATTGAGCGCGATGGCATTGCCGAGGTCTTGTTTCTCCTCGACCATCTCGACGAGAAAGGTTTGCCGGCCGGGCATGTCGAAGGCGTTGATCAGTCCCTGAAACGCGCTGAGGGCGATGATTTCCCGAATGTTGATGCGGTGGCTGAGCGCCAGGGCCGCCAGAGCCAGCGACTGCAGCATGGCCAGAAATTGTGTGACGAGCAAAACGTTGCGGCGATTGAGGCGATCGACCCACACGCCGGCGAGCGGGGCGAGCAGGAAGGTGGGGATCTGTCCGGCAAAACCGACGACACCCAGCAAAAACGGCGAGCCGGTCAGGCGGTAGACCAGCCAGCTGGTGGCCAGTCGCGTCATCCACGTGCCCATCAGAGAGATGGTCTGGCCGCCGAAAAACAGGCGAAAGTTGCGATGGCGCAACGCCCTCCAGGCGTAGGAGATACGCGATCCCTCCTGGGGCCCCCGAGGGGATTCTAGAGCCTTGGTCTTCACCACCGTCCATTGTGACATTGCGCAAAGCTTCTTGCTGGCCAGCAAGGAGTTCCCGGAAGTTCCGGGGAGAGCAGCCAGGAAGGCCCACAGAAACGAGTCGAGCAGCACGCCCGCGAGGGGCGAACCTCGCTGATGCTCTAACCTCCGTGGTTGCTTACCGAGAGACAATCTGTTAGTTTGCAACCGTTCTTTGGTCCCCTCCTGGTAATGCGTCCCCGCACGTTCCTTTAAAGGGTGAGCTCATGTTGCGACGACTGGTAGAAGGCATCTTGTTTTTTCAAGATGGCGACAAAACGTTCTTTGCGCCGGAAAAGTATCCTTGGGTAGCCCAGGTCGAGGCTGAAGCGCCCTTGATCCGCAAGGAACTCGACGTCCTGCTCGAGCGCCGTGAGGAGATTCCGAATTTCCAGGATATCTCCGTGAAGCAAAAACCGCTGACGCAAGGCGAACAATGGAAGACTTTCTTCCTGTACGGCTACGGAGAAGAGGCTGAGGAAAACTGCAAGCAGTGCCCGGAGACGGTCCGCATCCTCAAGTATATTCCGGATATGAAGACCGCGATGTTCTCCATTCTGGCGCCGGGAAAACATATCCCACCGCATCGCGGCATGTACAAAGGCATGCTGCGCTATCACCTGGGGTTGATTATTCCGGGGGCCCCGGGCGCGTGCCGGATTCGTGTGGGCAACGAGGTGCGCTCGTGGCAGGAAGGCAAGAGCCTGGTGTTCGATGACAGCCACGAGCATGAAGTCTGGAACGACACCGATGGCTATCGCGTGGTGCTCTTTGTGGACGTGCTGCGCCCGGTCTTCTTTCCGTTCTCGCTGGCCAACCGCACGATCGTGTGGATGATCGCCCACACGAGCAGCATCACCGGACTTATGAACAGCGTCCGCAACAAGACCTATGCGCGGCCTCGAACGCCCGCGCAGGCCCAGCCGGACAGCGCCCCGCGCTCCATGGCGCGCGGGGCCGGAGCCCGCTGATTTCCTGCTTCGGCCCTTGCGCCATTCTTAACTCGCGCGGGAGAGAACAGCAGCCGGAGGAGCGACACTTGCTCTGGCTCGGGGCATCGGGCGCACCCCCTTTTCGGTCATCCTCTGGTCTTAGAGTACGAGTGAGCGCGGCGTGGTAGGCTGGGGAGTCGGTCTATTGTGATTTTCTCACGCCGGGAGCCAGCAGGGTGCTCAGAAGGTTTGCGGTTTTCCTTTCGGTTGCGCAATCCATTTTATTCTTGGCCCACTATCTTCTGTTCGAGACGCTGGTTTTCGCCTGGCAGCCGCGTTCTGGTTCCCTCCTCCTGGCCGTAACGCTGGGACTTTTGTCCATCAGCTTCCTCGGGGCCTCGCTGCTGGCGTTCCGTTCCTACAATATTTGGGTGCGCACGCTCTACAAGGTAGGCGCGGTTTGGCTGGGCACGTTTCACTGGTTGTTTATGGCCGCGTGCGCCTGGTGGCTGGTTTATGGCGGGCTGCGCCTCGCCGATGTGCAGTTTTCTTCGCGTCGCCTGGCCGCCGGACTGTTCGGTTTGGCGCTGGCGACGGGCGCCTACGGCGTCGTGAACGCTGGGTGGACACGGGTAAAACGAATTGCCGTGCGCCTCGCGGGCCTGCCCGATTCCTGGCGCGGGCTGTCCATCGCGCTGGTCAGCGATCTGCACCTCGGCAATGTTCGCAGTTCTGGATTTGCGCGCAGGATCGTCGAGAAAATTGTCCGCGAAAATCCCTCCATGGTCATCGTGGCGGGTGATCTCTTTGACGGCACGCCGCTCGACGCCGAGCGCGCGGCCGCCCCGCTGCGTGGCTTGCGTCCCCCACTCGGAACGTTTTTTGTTGAAGGAAATCACGAAGAATTTTTCAATCCCGCGCCGTACGTAAAGGCGATCGAAAAAGCCGGCGTGCGCGTTCTCTACAATGAAAATGTCGATGTCCGGGGCTTGCAGCTCCTTGGCGTTCCATACCGCCACGCGACGCATGCCGAACACCTGCGGTCGGTGCTGGCAGAGTTGCGCATCGACCGCACGCGGGCAAGCATTCTCGTAACCCACGCGCCGGACCATCCGGACGTAGCCGAGCAAGCCGGCGTCTCCTTGCAGATTTCCGGGCACACGCACCTCGGACAGATGTTTCCGTTTACCTTGATTGCCAAACGCATCTATCGCCAGTTTGTTTACGGGCTGAGCCGCATCGGCGGGCTGCAGGTATATACATCTTCGGGCGCGGGCACCTGGGGACCGCCGCTGCGCGTCGCTTCGCAGGCCGAGATCGTGATCATCACGCTCGAAGACGTCTGACCTTCTAACCATCCCGCAACTGGCTTACTTGGAAGTAGCAACGAAGTCTGAGAGGTCAAGTTCAAGCGGAGGGCACTGGTCCGAGGGCGCTTCGATTACGCGCGCGAGAGCCCAGCGTCGCCAGGCAAAGCGAACCACAAGAAGCCTGGCTCTAGGTGAAAATGAAGACCTGCTAAGTATATGTTGGTGCTACCCTTATTTTGATAAATGCACGATATACTTGTTCTTGCACAACGCAATATACTTGTAACGGCACGGCATAATTGACTTGTATTTACGCAGCATAATATACTTGCACTCAAACAGTAGGATGTACTTGTATTAGCCCGGAGCGGACTGGCCGGAATGCCGACACCCAACGAAAAACTAGCTGAGTCGCTCGATGTCCTCAAGGAACTCCAGGGTGGCGGCCGTCGTGTCTTTCGCTCCGGCGATCTGAGCCGCGTCCACCGTGAGCGCCTGCTCGAGAACCGTTTCTTGCAGGAAGTCATGAAGGGCTGGCTAATCTCCTCCAGCCCCCATACCAAGGAAGGCGACACAACGCCGTGGCACGCCTCGTTCTGGGAATTCTGCGCGCGCTACTGCGCCGAACGTTTCGGCGAGGACTGGCATCTTTCCGCCGAACAGTCGCTCCTGCTCCACGGCGAGCGTACCGTTATCTCCGACCAGGTCGTCGTGAACAGCCCTGAGGGCGCGAACAACACCGTGAAGCTGCTCTTCGGAACGTCGCTCTATGACCTGAAAATCCTGGCCATGCCGCCGAAGGAAAATCTCGTTCTCCGGGATGGCCTGCGACTCTCCTCGCCTGCGGCCGCACTCGTCGATGTGGCGGAAACCTTCTTCGCTGGTAATCCTGTCGAGACACAAGTGGTGCTGGCCAGTCTACCCGACGCGACGGATCTGCTGCGCCTGGTGCTCAACGGCGGTCATTCCGCGAAGGCAGGATATCTGTCTGGCGCGCTCAGAGAAACAGGCCGCGGGAAACTCGCGGATGAAGTCGTGAAGACCATGAAGGACGCCGGCTACGATGTGCGCGAACGCAACCCGTTCGATGCGGGCCAAATCTTCGCGCGCCTCCGCCCGTCGGCAGCGCCGATTGCTGGACGTCTGCAGACGCTGTGGGAAACCACGCGTGAAGCAGTCGTGACCGGTTTTCCAAAAGCCCCCGGCCTCCCAAGAGACAAGGCCGCATATCTGCACAACGTGGACGAAATCTATAAAAGCGACGCGTACCACTCGCTTTCCATCGAAGGATATTCAGTGACACCCGCGTTGATCGAGCGCGTGCGGCAGGGGAACTGGAACCCTGAATCCGACGCGAAGGACGGCAAGGACCGCGACACGCTTGCCGCGCGCGGCTACTGGCAGGCGTTTCAGCTGGTGAAGAAATCCGTGGACGAAGTACTGGGCGGCGCGCCTGCGGGCAGCAGCGCGCGAGCGGAGCACATGGACTGGTATCGACAGCTCTTTCAGCCGCAGGTGGCAGCTGGTGCGATGCGTCCAGGTGACTTCGCCGGATACCGTAATAGTCCCGTCTATCTGCGCACGTCGCGCTATGTTCCGCCGCGATGGGAGGCGGTGCGGGACGCCATGCCCATGTTTTTCGACCTGCTCGAGCGTGAAGACGAGGCTAGCGTCCGTGCAGTGCTCGGTCATTGGCTGTTCGGCTACATTCATCCTTATCCGGACGGTAACGGCCGCGTCGCGCGTTTCCTGATGAATGTGATGCTCGCCTCCGGAGGCTATCCCTGGACAGTCATCCGTCTCAGGGATCGCAATTCTTATCTCACGGCGCTCGACCGCGCCAGCATCGATACGGACATCAGGCCCTTCACCGCGTTCCTGGCGGAGCGAGCTAGCTGGCTCATGGAAAAACACGATCTGGAGTTTCCCGACAGGAAAGACGCCGATGCGTTCGCTGGCGACACGGTTGTTTTCGAGGGGCGAGACGGCGGCAAGCGCGTGCGCTGCGCTATCGACGGCGACGCCATTGACGAAGACTTCGCCGGCGAGGGCCGCGACAAGGTCGAGCTGTTCCGGGAGAACCGCGATGTCATAGAGGAAACTGCGCGGCGGAAATACCTCGCCGGCGATACGGAAGGCGAGGGTTCCATCCTTATTCGTTCCGGAGATGTCGCCCGGGCGAAGCGGTAGCCGATGGCCATGAACCGCTCGACCTTCTCTACAGCACGGAGGAAGATCCCGGAGCGTCATTGGAGGCGGCGGCCATTTCAGCGGCATTCCGGGAACGCTGTTTTGATGCGGCGTCTGGCTGGAAATGGATCGAATTGATCGGGTGCGATGCGGTTTCGGACGAAGCGATGACGTACGCGATGTCTACGCAGCTGAAGCGGTGGAACATGGATTATCTGAGCTTGCGCGCCGATCCGCCGGTTGAACCGATGCAGGAATGAATTCGAAAACCGTCCTGAGCCCCTCGAGTAGGGCATTGTGCATATCTTGCCCGGCAGCCGCAGGGGTTCCGGGAGTTAGTAGAACAGGTATCTTGCGGCCTTTAGACCAACCCGGTCTGAGCCGCTAGAAACCCGGGGCGCCGGTGGCTGCGGGGCGCATCTCTTGCGGAGCGACGGCGCTGCCGAGGCGCCAGTGCGCGAAGTAAGCCTGGCTGAGGGACATGAAACCGGTGTACAGGTAACCCCACACAAAGAGCAGCAGGAACGGCACGGTGGCGTAATTTTCCCGCAGAATCGAATAAACCACCGTGGCCGCGAAATATAGCCCCAGCAAGACTTCCGCGTAGGCAATCCATCCCGCCTTATTGCGATACGACTTTTTCGCGAAGCTGCCGGCTTTGCCCGCGATGTTGAATTTCGGTGTGCGCGCAAAGTCCGATTTTTTGCCGGCCAGAGCTTCGATCACGGCTTGCGCATTGCGCACGGAAATCCCGATGCCCGTGGCCATCACAAAGGGCAGATACAGGAAAGTGCGCCACCAGGTCTTGGGCCGCAATTCGCGCTGCGAAACCAGATAAAAACTGGAGATGGAACAAGTGGAGGCCAGAAACAGCGGCAGATCGATCACCAGCATCTGAAACCAGCCTTGATAAAAGCGCACGATCATCGCCGGCAGCAGCATGGTGGAGAGCAGCACCATCAAGGGATAGGAAATATTGGCAGTAAGATGGAAGAAAGCTTCGGACTTGATGTGCCACGGCACATTCGAGCGAAACACTCGGGGCAGGATTTTCTTTGCGGTTTGCATCAAACCCTTGGCCCAGCGGGCCTGCTGGGCTTTGAAGCCGTTCATGTCTACGGGCAGTTCCGAAGCGCAGGCGATTTGCGGAAGGTAAAGAAATTTCCAGCCCTTCAGCTGCGCACGATAGGAGAGGTCGGTGTCTTCGGTGAGCGTGTCGTGCTGCCAGCCACCGGCCTCGTCGATGGCGGCGCGCCGCCACACCCCAGCGGTTCCGTTGAAATTAAAAAAGGTGCCGCGCCGCGAGCGGGCCCCGTGTTCCACCACGAAATGGCCGTCCAGCAGGATGGTTTCGACGTTGGTCAGCAGGGAATAATCGGAATTCAGATAGGTCCAGCGCGTCTGCACCATGCCGATGCCCGAACCACCTCGGGGATCCATAAAATATGGAATGGTGAGGCGCAAAAAGTCCCCTTCGGGAACGAAATCGGCGTCAAATATGGCTACCAATTCGCCTTTGCTGGTGCGCAGGCCGTTTTCGAGCGCGCCGGCTTTAAAACCTTCACGATTCATGCGGTGAATGTAGGTGATGGGTAAGCCTTGCGCCGCGTAGCGATCGACACAATCGCTGGCCACCTGACGGGTCTCGTCGGTCGAATCGTCGAGCACCTGGATATCCAGGAGCTCTCGCGGGTAATCAAAGCGGGAAATGGCGTCGACCAGCCGTTCGATGACGTAACGCTCATTGAAAATAGGCAGCTGAACCGTGACCCGCGGCCAGCGCACCACCGGCGGCGGCGCCGGCGGCACATTCTTGGCGTAGACAAAATAATCGTAGACCAGCCAATAGCGGTGCAGCCCGTAAATCGCCAGCACAAACAGCACAATGAAATAGGGAACCATCATGGCCAGGTCGAAAGCGTTGGCGTGGTACATGCCCGTAAACGTGCGGTCGGTGATCTTGCGCCAGTAATGGCCAAAGCCGCCTTGCGCGGCGAGAAACGTGGCGAGGAGGGTGAGTGCGGGCACGATGTGGTAGTGGTCCCCAGAAGCCCGCGAGTCGAAGCGAGCCGCGACGAGGCGCTCAAATTATACGGCATAACGGCGCCACGAGGTCAGATCGCGGCGGCCGAAAGCAGGGGAGCGCCCGTTGCGCCCTTCCCGCCTAAGCGATCAGGACAATTTTGCCGTGCGCGCCGGGTTCCAGGATCTCTTGGTGCGCCCGCGCGGCTTCGCCGAGGGGGATTTCCTTGCCGACTATGGGGCGCAGCGTACCGTTCTCCATGGCCGCTCCCATTCCCGCGTGCATGGCCGCGGCTTCGGCCTCCGTCACGGCCCACAGCGTAAAGCCGCGGGCGGAGGCCCGCCGGGCCATCAGGTCGCGCGCGTTGATGGTGCAGTCGCCGCGATTGCCGACGATGATGACGCGGCCGTTAGTGGCCAGCATTTTAAGGTCCTGGGGAAGATTCACGTTGGCCAGCATCTCAACGATGATATCGACGCCGCGGCCGCCGGTTGAGTGCATGATCTGTTCCTGGTAGCCGGCCTTGCTGTGATCAAAGACCTGCTGTGCGCCCTCGCGCGTGACCAGGGCCAGCCCCTTCGCCGTTCCCGCCGTGCCGAAAACCGTCAGCCCCAGGGCTCGCCCAAGTTGCACGGTGGCGATGCCCACGCCGCCACTCGCGCCATGCACGAGAAGCGATTCCGATGCCCGCGCCTGCGCGGAATGGTACAGTGCGTGGTAGGCGGTCCCGCACGGCACCCAAACGCCAGCGCCTTGCGCAAAACTGATTTTTTCCGGCAGGCGGTAAACCTGGTCTTCCAGCGCCAGGGCGTACTCGGCATAAGCGCCCGTCAGCGTCTTCGCGGTGTAGACGCGGTCTCCCGCTTTAACCTTGCTGATGCCCTCGCCAACCGCTTCGATTACGCCGGCGGCGTCCGAGCCCGGCGTATACGGCAGCGGCGGCTTGACCGCGTACGTTCCCGCACGCATGTACGTGTCGTAAGGATTTACCCCGGCGGCGTGAACGTGCACCAGGACCTGCCCGGCCGCGGGTTTCGGGGTTGCCAGTTCTTCCAGCTTCAAGACCTCCGGCCCGCCGAATTCGTGCACGCGAATTGCTTTCATGGTTTTTGCTCCTCAGGCAAGATACCGCCCCGGAAAACGCGGCGCAGCAGGATGAAGCGCCGAGCGGCTGCTGCTTAAAAATGATCGTCGACCGTAACCGTGGTGGCGTCTTTCTCCAAATGGCCGGAAATCTCCGCCCAGGCCGTGGTTTGCCAGTTATCTTTGCCTTTTTTCAGGGGCATCCAGGGCGGCAAAGTCTGCAGGAGATGAACACCGAGCGCGTAGATATAAGGCTCGTACATGGCGCGGAATTTGTGCAGTTTCTGATCAGCTTCCGCGCCGTCGCGCAGTTTCAGGCCGTTCTGCGCCAGTACGTCCCGGATGTGCGTAAGGGCTTCCGCGCTGAGCCGGTCCGCGGGCAGTGCCGTGGGCGTGACACCGAATACCTGCGCCAGGTCGACGACGGCGTGGCGCGCGATGGCAAAGGTGAGCTCCGCCTGCTTCTCGCACGCGCCTTCGATACCGACCATCACCAGCGCGCAGGTATCCAGAATCGCGGCGAGCGAGGCGATCCACGACTGGTTGTCGTGCTGCGAGCGGAAATACGCCAGCACCGGATACGACAGGTGGCTCTCCATGAGTTCCGCGCACCAGCGCTCCCAGTCTTTCAGCAGTTCGCGCAGCGCCTCCTGTCCAGTTTTGTAACTGTGGCGCCGCAGGAGCTCACCGGCGGTCGGCGGCGTGCCCGCGCGGGAGTCCAGCAGCGAAATATTCACCTCGCGATCGGCAAACGAACCGTAGATGAACGGCAGGTAGCCGATCACCGCCGCGAGAAAGCCGAAACCAAACCCCGCCTCCGCCACCACCAGGAAGCGCGCCAGTCCCGAGCGCGGCACGACGTCGCCGAGCCCCAAAGTGAAAAATGTCGTGCCGCTCAGATACATGTCCGTGGAAAAATGCGAAGGCCCGTTGTTCATCACCACCGCGGAGCCCGCGCCGAACTGCATCAGGCCAAAACTAAACACCAGCCCCACAGCCCAGATGGCCACCAGCACCAGTAAGGAGATGGGGCCGTAGAAGCCGAGCAGGGTCTCGCGGCGCTTCGGAGCGTCGACTGCCGCCATCATCAGCTTCCAGAGGCGCCACGAGGTGCGGTAAAAGAAACGCGTGAAGCGGAACTTCCGCGTCACGCGCCGCGGCAGGATGATGGCTTCAAAGGCGTCCCAGAGAACGACCAGGAAGGCGGCGACACCCAGAGCGAACACCCCCGGTACGGGAATCATGTGCGGGCCAGTATTCATATTGTTTGCACGGCGCGATCCATGGCCCGGCGGGCCTTTAGGCCTGGAGATGCGCGGTGACGGTAATTTCGGCCTTAAAGAGCTTCGACACCGGGCAGCCGGTTTCCGCAGCCTTCACCGCTTCATCGAACTTGGCCTGGTCCGCTCCGGGAATTCTGGCCGCCAGATTGAGATGGCTTTTGGTGATGGAGAATCCTTCGCCATCTTTCGCCAAGGTAATCGTGGCAGTGGTCTCGAGCTTTTCCGCGGTCATGCCGCGCGCCCCAAGTTGTCCGGAAAGCGCCATGGTGAAGCATCCGGCATGCGCCGCGGCCAGCAACTCTTCGGGATTTGTGCCCACGCCGCTTTCAAACCGCGAGGTGAAGGAATACTGTGTCTGCTTGAGCGTCCCGCTGTCCGTGGTGAGCGAGCCTTTGCCGTCCTTGATACCGCCGGTCCAAACTGCTGTAGCCTTGCGATCCATATTGCTCTCCTTGTCGTTTGCTGAAGTCGGTTACGGGAATTTCGCCAGATTCTCGGGCGCGTTTGTTTTACGAATGGTTCCGCCTGGCTGCCGCGTTGGTTCGATTCCTAGCGCGAGAATTGGATTCCGCTCGGCCCTGCAAAGGTATATTGATCATGCGGGGTTTGTCGAGCCGGGCCCGGCGTTCCGCGCACATTCATGAGCAAATCGGCACAAAACACCGCGCATCGCCCTTGGCCGCTGCCCGCCGGTCCCTGGGTGATGGCCCAGAGCTGGCACGACTTGCTGTTCGCGCACTGGCCCGTGCCGGTTCAGGCGCTGCGCCCTCTCGTTCCGGCCGGGCTGGAGGTTGACGTTTTTGGCGGCTCGGCGTGGCTCGGAGTCGTGCCCTTTCGCATGTCCGGGGTGCGGCTGCGCGCCACGCCCGCGCTGCCCTGGCTGTCACATTTCCCGGAACTCAACGTGCGCACCTATGTGCAGCGCGAGGGCAAACCCGGGGTTTGGTTTTTCAGCCTGGAGGCCGGGAATTCCGTGGCCGTACAGATCGCGCGTTTCTGGTTTCACCTGCCTTATTTTTACGCCCGCATGCGCACGGACAGGAGCGATGGGTGGATCCGGTACGCGAGCGAGCGGGCGAGCGCGGGCGCCCGAGCCGCAGTTTTCCGTGCCCGGTATCGTCCCGCCGGCCCGCCGAGCCCGGCCCCGCCCGGCAGCCTCGCGTATTTCCTTACCGAGCGCTATTGCCTCTACACCGTCGACGCCGAGGGCCGCCTGCTGCGCGGCGAAATCCATCACCCGGCGTGGCTGCTAGAGAGCGCCGAAGCCGAGATTGCGGAAAACACTGTAGCGCAAGCTGCGGGAATCTCTCTTCCGGATAGCCAGGCTCTCCTGCATTTTGCCAAGCGTCAGGACGTGATTGTCTGGGCGGCCAAGAGAATTACTTGAAAGCGGCGCGCCAACTACCATTTGTGAAAAATAAAAAACGCTCCGGCAACAATGAAGGCGAAACCCGCGCCATAGTTCCATTTAAATTTCTCGCCGAGGTACAGAATCGAAAACACGGAAAACACCGTCAGGGTAATGATTTCCTGAATGGTCTTCAGCTGCGCGGCGCTAAATTCATAGGAGCCGATACGGTTGGCCGGCACCTGAAAGCAATATTCAAAAAACGCAATGCCCCAGCTGGCGAGAATTACTTTCCAGAGCGCTTCGCTGCGGTATTTAAGATGGCCGTACCAGGCCAAGGTCATGAAAATATTGGAAATGGTGAGGAGCAGAACGGTTCGCATGGGCGCTCTCTACTCTGTCAGAGATTATCGGGCTAGAACTGAGATGTCGGAGCGGGGAATTAAGGTTCTGCACGCTCTCTGCGCCCTTAGCGGAGGCGGAACCTCGCTCTAGCAGGGAGATTATGCGTTGAGCGTGAGGGACACCAGATCCGCACGCGGGTGCGGCGCAATCGGCGGCATCTTGGAGCGATCCACGCGGTTGTAGGCGGTGTCGCGTTCAACGGGCACGCGCCCGGCGGCGCGAATCAGCCGTTCCAGCTCGCCATGCGGCGTGAACTGCTCGGTGCGCGCTCCGGCGTCGTGATAGATCTTTTCTTCGGCCACCGTGCCGTCCAGGTCGCTGGCGCCAAAACGCTGGGCAATCTGCGCGATGGCCGGAGACAGCATGATCCAGTAGGCCTTGATGTGTTCAAAATTATCCAGCATCAAGCGGGCCACCGCTATGTTGCGCAAATCGTCGTAGCCCGTCGGCTGCGGAATGTGCGACAGCGCGGTGTTCTCCGGGTGAAAGGCCAGCGGAATAAAGGTCACAAAGCCGCCGGTCTCGTCCTGCAACTCGCGTAATTTGAGCAGATGGTCGACGCGCTCTTCTTCGGTTTCCACGTGCCCGTAGAGCATGGTGGCATTGCTGCGCAAACCGGCTTGGTGGGCTTTTCTAGCGATGCTCAGCCACATCTGCCCGCTGACCTTGTGGTCGCAAATGATTTTGCGCACGCGGGGATGAAAAATCTCCGCGCCGCCGCC
>JBEKSZ010000093.1:0-28513 GCA_049516615.1 Candidatus Acidiferrum sp.
AGCGGGAATCTATGCGCAAACCGACAACACCAGAGGGGTGTGGAAAGCGCCCGCCAACGTGGTGATTAACAGCATCGACAGCCTGGAAATCAAGCTCAGCAAAGGCGATCAGGACATCTTGAATCCGGAACCCAACAATATCAACGCACTGCGTGACTTCACGGCCCAAGGCCGCGGGCTGCGCGTGTACGGCGCGCGCTGCATTACCAGCCTGACGGAATGGAAGTACGTCAACGTGCGCCGGCTGTTCATCTTCCTCGAAGACTCTCTCGATCAGGGGCTGCAATGGGCGGTCTTTGAACCCAACGACCAGAGGCTGTGGGGTCAACTCATCCAGAGCGTCTCGGCGTTTTTGACCTCCATTTGGCGCCAGGGCGGCTTGATGGGCGCAAAAGCCGAGGAAGCCTTCTTCGTGAAATGCGGCTACGACACGATGTCGCAAGACGATATCGACAACGGGCGATTGATCATGCTCGTCGGCGTCGCGCCGGTTTTTCCGGCGGAGTTTGTGATCGTGCGCATCGGGCAATGGGCCGGCGGCTCGTCAGTGCAGGAACTCTGAGGACTAGGAGAATGCCATGTCAACAACGCGAGTGGATCCATTTCGCGGTTATAACTTCCGCGTCGAACTCGACAACACCAGCGTCGCCTCTTTCCGCGAATGCGGAGGGCTGACCGCGACGACCGATTCCGTCGATTACCGTGAGGGCAAAGATGTGCCGCTCACGGTGCGCAAGCTGACGGGACTGCGCAAGTTCACCAACATCAGCCTGAAGCGCGGCTATACCAGCAACCAGGATCTCTGGAGCTGGTACAAAAACATCCTCAACGGCGTGACCGACCGGCGCAACGGCGCCATCGTGCTGCAGGACGAACAGCACAACGACGTGCTCCGCTGGCAATTCGAGAACGGCTGGATCTGCAAGTGGGAAGGACCGGCCATGAACGCCACCAGCAACGACGTGGCCATCGAAAATATCGAAATCTGCCACGAAGGAATTCAACTCGCCTGACCCGGCGGAGACCTTCCAAGCATGCCCACGTACTCCACTCCCGGCGTGTATTTCGAGCGGGTCGACCAGAGCGACCAAGCCGTTCCCGCAATGCGCACGGACATTGCTGCGTTTGTGGGCATCGCGCAGCAAGGGCCCGTGGGCGTCGCGATTGCCGTGGAGTCCTGGCAGCAGTTCCAGTCCACATTCGGAAGCTTTATTCCAAACGGCTTTCTGGCGTATTCGGTACGGGCGTTTTTCGAGAACGACGGCAAGAGGATGTACGTCGTTCGCGTCGTCGCACCCGAGAGCAGCACGGCCACAAGCACGGTGGTAACGCAACCGGCGGACGGTTTCTCGTCGATCGTACTCTCCGTCGCAGGATTCGCGGCCGGCAGCGTAGCGACCTTGCAACAAACGACGGTGCAGAACGCCGTCGGCGCGCAGCCCACGGACCGCACGAGCTCGATCGTGGCGAGCGTCGCCGGATTCCCCGCGGGGTCACTGGTGCAGATTTCGCAGCCTGTCCCGCCGGTCACGGGTTGGCATACGGTGCAGTCGGTGGACGTTCTGAGCAAGCGTATTTACTGGGATACACCCCTGGAACCCGGGTTTTTGCTCGCTCCGCCCATTACCTTCGCGGCCTTCCATCAAGAAGACCGGCTGATTTCTACCGTCAGCGCCGGCACCAACACCTTCTCGTGGGCGCAGAGCCTCGGGTCGGCTTTTGATTTGACGCAATCCATCACGATCAAGAGCGGGGCTTCTTCTTCGCGGGGCATCTTGTATGACTCATCCATCGCGCCGACTCTGGAAATCAAGGCCGCCAACCCCGGAGCCTGGGGCGACGCCCTGGCCGTTTCCGTCGAGAACTCGAGCTTGGCGTCTACGGCGAGTTCCACCGAGACGCAGCCGGCCGGTGGCGCCTATATCTATGTGAACTCTGTCGTGGGTTTTCTCCCCTACTCGGTGGTGCGCATTTTTCAGGCCGGCGCGCCGCTCGGCTATCGAACGCTGGTGAAGGCCGATCCCTTGAACAACACCTTGTGGTGGGACTCGCCGGTGGTTCCGGCCTTCGACGTGACCAAGGCCATGTCCTTTGAGACGGTGGAATTCTCGCTGACGGTCTATTCAGATGGCAGCGCCAAAGAGATATTTACCGGGCTGTCGTTGAATCCCAACCACTCGCGCTACGTTCCGCTGGTTGTCAATGCGGGAACTTCACCGTGGTCGCAGAAGAGTCAGTCGGGACTGCCGTCGCAATACATTCGCGTCAGGGATTTACAGTCCACCACGCCGATACCGAACAATTTACCGGATCCCGGAGCGCCGCAACTGACCAACGGCGCTTTGTACCTTGCGGGCGGGCGCGATGGGATCGCCGCGCTGCGCGTGCTGGATTTTACCGGCGACACCGGTAGTTCGAGCAAATGGGGAATTCGCACGATGGAGGATGTAGACGAAATCTCCGTCGTAGCCGTGCCAGACATTCTGATTGAGCCCACTCCCGCGAATGCGTATGCGCCGCCGGTGGTGATTGTGTCGAATCCCTGCTTGCCGGGCAGCGCGGCGCCGACGATTGCGCCGCCACCCGCGCCGCCTCCGGCGGAGATTGCCCCGAGTTTTGCACTCGACGACGTGTATCAGGTTCAGCAAGCGCTCATCCAGCATTGCCAGACGATGCAATTCCGCTTTGCGATTCTCGACCCACCGGACTTTGGCTACCCGAAGCTGCATGTCGATCTCGGCGAAGTGCAGAGCTGGCGTCAGCGCTTCGACAGCATGTACGCCGCGTTGTACTACCCCTGGATTCTGGTGCGTGATCCGCTGCAGCTGGGAAATTCCGTGGTGCGCCGTGTACCGCCGAGCGGGCACGTCGCCGGCGTTTACGCGAACACAGATCTGAGCACAGGCGTCTTCAAAGCTCCCGCGAATGTGGTGCTGCAGTGGGCGCAGGACCTGACCTCCGAAGTGACTCCCGAAGCGCAAGCCTTTCTGAATCCTATCGACGTGGACTGCATTCGTACGTTTTCCGGGCGTGGAATACGCGTGTTTGGCGCCCGTACGTTGAGCAGCGATCCGAGTTGGCGCTTTGTGAATGTCCGCCGGCTGTTCTTCATGATCGAGCACGCTTTGCTTATTTCGCTGCAGTGGGTGGTCTTTGAGCCTAACGACATCCATTTGTGGAACTTGGTACGCAGTTCGATCACCAACTTTCTGGGCACGCTCTGGAGCATGGGCGCATTCGCCGGGAACACCGCCGAAGAGTCTTTCTACGTGAAGTGCGATGCCACCAACAACACCCAAGCCAATACTTCGAATGGGCAGCTGTTCATCGAGATTGGGGTGGCGCCGGCGCTTCCGGCGGAGTTCGTTGTGTTTCGCATCGGGCGTGTGGGCGACACGCTCGAGGTCTCGGAGTAAGGGAGAGAAAGTGAAATGGCGACTGCGCCACAAACCGTGCGCACAGACCCATACCGGGCATTCAACTTTCTGGTCCGACTGGTGGACTCCAGCGGATCGCCCGGCGACGCGACGCAGGGCCAGCAGGGTTCGCCGGCGGGCGGCTTCAGTGAATGCAGCGGCATCGAGATGATGCTGGACGTCGAGGAATATAAAGAGGGCGGCAACAACGGCGGCTCGCTCCGCTTTCCGACACGCGTGAAGTGGACGAACATCCGGCTGAAGCGAGGCATGGCTCTCACCGACGATCTGTGGGACTGGCACTACAGCTTTGTGCAGGGGCAAGTGACGCGGCGGGACGGAGTGGTGACGTTGTTGGACGAACAGCAAAATCCGGTGAAGACGTGGTCGTTCCGGCGCGGCTTGCCCGTGAAGTGGACGGGGCCGAGCATGAACGCCTCGAATAACCAGGTGGCTATCGAGGAACTGGAAATTGCGCACGAAGGATTAAAGCTGCTCTGAAACGGGAAGGGAAGCAATGGACGTCCGAATCAATGAAGTGCAAAGCAGGGTGCAGAGTACGGATTCGCAATCGCTGCTGGATCCGCGAGTCATGCAAGAGATCGTCCGGCGTTGTGTGCGGGCCATGAAGGACGAATTGGCACGCGACAAACGCATCAGGGAAGAGCTGAGCTTGACGTCGGACGGGGAGCAGGACCGCTAGAGAAAGGACTTTATGGCGAAACCCCTCAAAGCCACGTTCTGTGTCGTTGGGAAAGATGGATCGCTTGGTGAGCCGATTCCCGTGAAGTTCAATCCCACGGAATACACACTGAATAAGGGCGCGCAAATTACGGAAGTGACGATTCCGGGACTGGACTCGCCAATCTTGCAGTTCGTGCGCGGACAAGCGGAGACGCTATCGCTCGATCTGTTTTTCGACAGTACCGACAACGGTATGGACGACGATGCGACTTCGGTGACGGAACAGACCGATCAGTTCTATCAGCTAGTGAAAATCGACGGCTCCACGCACGCGCCGCCGATCTGCTATTTTTCGTGGGGCTCGGAGTTTCCAGGCCAGTTGGTGTCCTCGTCGTCGGTCGGAGGGAGCCAGCAGCGGCACGGGTTTAAGTGCCTGATCGAGAGCGTACGGCAAAGATTTACGTTGTTCAGCCCGCAAGGAGTACCGCTGCGGGCTACGCTCACGGTATCGCTCAAGGAGTACAAGACGCTGTCTGACCAGATCGCCGAACTCAACTGGCGGTCCGACAATCATACGCAAACCCACGTCGTTCAGGTCGGCGAAACGCTGAGCCAAATTGCCTATGAGATGTACGAAGATCCCACGCAGTGGCGTTATATAGCGGACCAGAATTCCATTCTCGATCCGTTGCAGCTGACTCCCGGTACCGTGCTGGAAATTCCCATGATCTCGTCGTCTTCCTGAGGTGCATGTTGGCGCAGACACCCATACCGATCTACACGCAGCAGGAGACGTTTTACGTTCCGGCTTTCGAGGTGCACGTCCTTGGCAAGGCGCTGCCGTCGAATGTCATTCGCGACGTGCTCCAGGTGACTTACAAGGACAGCATTGACGAGGTGGATTCCTTCGAAATCGAAATCAACAACTGGGACGCGGACCAGCGCACCTTTAAATTTGCGCCGGCCCAGAAGGGTTTTGAAGACATTTTCGATCCCGGTCAAAAGATCGAGATCTGCATGGGCTATTACGGAACCCTGCGGCGCATGATGCGCGGCATCATCACGGCGCTAGAGCCGAATTTTTCTGGAACCTCGGCGCCCACGCTGCACATCCGCGGCCAGAACGAGTTGTATCAATTCACTACCGAAAAACACACTTACTCCTGGACCGATGCCAGCAAAACCGATACAGATATCGCCAAATATCTCTGCGGCCTTCCGGTGAAGAAGGGACAGCCGGGTTTGGGAATCGAGATTGACGCGCACCCCGCTCCGAATGAAGAGAAAGTCCCGAATGTGTTCATGAAAAACCAGTACGACATCGTGTTCCTGCTCGAGCGCGCCCGACGGCGCGGCTACGAGCTATATATCGAAGACCAGACTGATCCGCCGCGCCTGTACTGGGGACTCTCCACAAATCCCGGAAACGTGCCGGTGTACCAGCTCGAATGGGGCAAGTCGCTCGTCAACTTTAAGCCGACCTTAAGCACCGCGAAACAAATCAACGAAGTAATCGTGCGCGGTTGGGACCGGACCGCCAATAAGGCGATTGAGGAGCATTACACGCTGCAGCAACTCTGGAAGGATTTAAAACTTTCGCAGGCGGAGATTGCCCGCCGCACGCAGCTCGCCAAAGCCTTCCAAAATCGCACGCAGGACGTGGACATCGCCGTGTTTTCCAAGCAGGAAGCTAAAAATCTCGCGCAGTCCATCCTGAGCGATACCCACAACAAAATGATCGAAGGAAGCGGTTCGACGGTAGGGCTTCCGGATCTGCGCGCGGGTTGCAACGTCGAGATTCTCGGCTTCGGCGCTCAGACCGACTACAGCGGGATGCCCAAGGGAGACGGCAGCGATTTCGACGGCGAATATTTCGTGACCTCTTCCACACATACCATCGGCAACAACGGCTATCGCACGGATTTTTCTGCGCGGCGGCAGGGACCTTTGACGTCGCGCAATTTGCCACAGGGGTGAAGAATGTCCAAAGTCGCAGGCGTAGTCACAGGATTGGTAACGGCGGTAAAGGATCCCGATCAGCAAGGCCGCGTGCAACTCAGTTTTCCCTTTCTCGGAGGCCAAAATCAGAGCACCTGGGCGCCGGTGGCCACCCTGATGGCCGGCCGCGGTCGCGGGTCCTGGTTCATGCCGGAGGTCGGCGACGAAGTACTGGTGGCGTTCGACCACGGAAATTTCGACCACCCGTTCGTGATCGGATTCCTTTGGAATGGACAGGACCAGCCACCCGCCAGTGACATCACTCCCAGCGTGCGCCGTCTGCAGACCGTCAGCGGGCATAAGGTGGATTTCGACGACCGCGATGGCAGTCAAAAGATAACCATCAAAACCCAGGGCGGCCACACCATCGAAATGAATGATGTGGCGGGTTCCGAGAGCATCACCATCACTACCACCGCTAACCAGCAGATTCAGATGCAGGACACCCCCGCGACCATCACCATTCAGACCGCCATGCAGAACCAGATCATCGTTAGCGACGCGCCGCCGGGTGTGACCATACAGGCGCCCAGTGGAATCGTCAGTGTGAGTTGTGCCATGGCCAACATCACCGTCGATTCGGCGCTAAATGTCAGCGCGCCGATCACGATTTTCGACGGCGTCGTTCAAGCGCAGACCTTGATCGCTGAGGCGGTGGTGGGTTCGGCGTATACACCGGCCCCCGGAAATATTTTCGGATTGTAGGAAGGCCATGCCGCTTACGGTTCCCATTCCGACGTTTCAGCAGGGTACGAGCCCCGCCGTGACCTTAGCGGCGGACAAACCCATCACCCTGTCTTGCGCGCCGGTGACCTTTTCCGATGGAACGGCGTTGAGCCCTTTGAATGCCACGTCGTCCACCTACCTGTTATTTCGCGAGACCTTGGGCAGCGGCTCGGAGGTGTGGGATCCCCACGCCAAAGCCTGGAAATCCCCATCCGCGGGGGTGACTGCCCAGCCGCTTTTCTGGATGAGTCAATCCTGGCAATCCCTGCTGGTGGCCGTCGGGAAATCCAATTTACGCCACGCAATTTTTCTTTAGCGGGACGGGTCCCCACGGAGTAGAACAGACCGGACAGAGCCTGTTGAGCGCGCCAATCACCATCCTTGCGCCGGGATCGCAGAATCTCGCCGGCGTAGCCATCAACCCCAATGATCCCACCAAGGCCAACGACCTTCTGATCTTCCTCAAAGACAGCTCCTTGACCGAGCAGGGGCACCTGAGGATTTTTCAGGATGGCTCCGGCTTTCATGTCGAGTTGTTTTCCGGTGGCGCGCGAGTGGTGGTTTCAAATAACGGCGCCATAGCGCTATCGCCGGCGGCCGGCCAGGTGGTGCAGATCAACGGCAGTCTCGCGGTTACCGGAACGATTTCCTCGACTGGAATTTTGATGGCAGTGCCATAAGGAGAACAAGGCCGATCATGTCTGCTTCGACGAACCCCAAAACTCTCGCGCCCGCGAAGCGCTTCCTGGGCGTTGGCTGGCGCTTTCCCGTGCGAATTTCGCCGGCCGGCGGATTTGCCTTCTCCGCCGGAGAACAAAGCATTGAGGAGGCCATCTGGATCCTGCTGGGAACCGCTCGCGGCGAGCGGCAGATGCTTCCGCGATTCGGCTGCGGGATACAGGACCTGGTGTTCGCGCCTAATAATCCCGCCACGCAAGGCAACGTGCAGCATTTGGTGAAAGACGCGCTCAGTGAATGGGAGCCCCGCATTGACGTTCTGGACGTCAACGTCAGCTCCGCGCCGGGGGAGGAAAACACTCTCTTAATCCGCGTCGACTATCGCGTTCGTTCCAATAATGCGTTTGGCAATCTGGTGTATCCGTTCTACATCACCGAAGGCCCCGGAGACTAGAATGCCGCTGACCGCGCCCAATCTGGATGATCGCCAGTTTTCGGACATCGTCGCCGAGGCGAAGACGCTCATCCCGCGCTATGCGCCGGAGTGGACGAACTTCAACGAGAGCGATCCCGGAGTTACGCTGGTCGAGCTGTTTTCGTGGATGACGGAAATCCTAACCTACCGTCTGAACCAGGTTCCAGATCTCAATTACATCAAGTTTTTGCAGTTGATCGGTATCGAGCTTCAGCCGGCACTGCCCGCCACGGCGGAACTGACGTTTTCTGTCGCTCGCAACGACATTCCTAGCGTCATTATTCCGCAGGGGACGCAAGTAGCTGCGGCCGGCAGTTCGACCACGCCGATCATTTTTGAATTGGATCAGGCCTTAACAGCTATCGGTGCAACGCTATCCGCCGTCCAGTCGTTTAACGGAACGAGCTACACCGTACTCAGCAACCAGAATGCCAATCCCGGGCAGTGGTTTTATCCCTTTGGCCAGAACCCGCAGATGGGCAACGCTCTGCTGCTCGGATTTCAAACCCCAGCGGCCTTCCCTACCGGGGAAATCAATCTTGCGGTGACGCTGTATCAGGATCCACTTTCGCAGCCGATCATGAAGTGCGGGGGAGCCCTGCCGCCGCCGGCCAATATTGCATGGGAGTACTACACCGGATCGCAATGGGTTGCGATTCAGTTGGAAAGTGACGGAACTCGAGCGTTTTCCCAGGACGGCCACGTTCTGTTTTTTGGCCCCGGTGCGGCATTCCAAGCCGTACCGGGTGTGGGCAGTATACCGACGCCGCTATTCTGGATTCGCGCGCGCTTGGTTACGCAGTCTTACGAGATCCCGCCGCAAATCGCCGCCATTCGTACCAACACCATCAGTGCAACGCAAGCGACCACATTCACGAACGAAATTCTGGGCGGAAGCAACGGAGAGCCAAATCAGACGTTCACGGTGACAAACACTCCCATCATGGTTCTGGGTACCCCCGTAGCAGTCAGCAGCCCGGATGGATCACAGGTCACAGTTACCAGCCTGAATCTGGCTATCGACGAAGGACAGGGCTTCATGGTCTGGCAACAAGTGGACGATTTCTTTTCGTCGCGAGCGAACGACCGTGTGTACGTGCTCGACCTGAATACCGGTGTGCTCACTTTCGGCGATGGCGAACACGGTCGCATACCCGTAGCGAATCAGTCGAATTCTTCAGCCAACGTGGTCGCGCAGTCCTACCGCGCCGGCGGGGGCAGCCAGGGAAATGTAGGAGCCGGAACCATCACCCAATTGCAGACCTTTGTGCAGTCCATCAATGCGGTCACCAACAATGATCCGGCGACCGGCGGCACCGATGAAGAAACCGTCGCGGACGCAAAGCTTCGTGCGGCGCTTGCGCTACAAAGCAAGAACCGCGCGGTGACCCCCGGGGATTTCGAATCCCTGGCGATGCAAGCGCCGGGAGCAAATGTCGCGCGCGCCAACGCCATCGCGCTCTATCATCCAAATTTTCCAAACGGGCAAATTCCCGGCGTGGTGACGGTGATTGTGGTGCCAAATTCTCCTGCGCCGAGTCCTACGCCGAATCAAACCACCTTGCAGGCCGTGTGTGCGTATCTTGATGGCCACCGGTTGCTAACCTCTGAGGTCTATGTCGTCGGACCTGTATACCGGAAAGTAAAGGTGCAGGCGCAGATTCTGGTCGCGCCCGGTTCCGATCTGGCTACCGTGCAGAACTCGGTGCAGGCGAATCTGGTGTTGTTCTTCAGCCCGCTGCAGGGAGGCGACCCCCAGCCCGGCGTCACAGGCACGGGTTGGCCGTTCGGCGGCGAGATTTATTACTCAGATGTGTACCGCGTGATTATTCAGACGCCCGGTGTTCAGCGCATTCAGGACAATCAGCTTTTAATCTACCTGGATAACCAGCTGCAAACATTTTGCCGTGACGTGCCCATTAATCAGGGCGAGCTGCTTTACAGCGATCCGAATGGGCACGTCGTGAACGTGTCGTACGCCACTTCGTCGTGAGGATTTTTATGAGCGACCTGAGTCCACACTATCTACTGGATGGCCTCGCGGGATGGCGAGCGGCGTCGTTGCAAGGCACGGCGCTCACGAACGCCGGAAACACCTTGTCGCTTCAACCGCTGCCGGGCGCAGTCCGCCCCATCGTCGATCCCTCGGGCAGTTTTGGCGGATTGCAGATGGCGATCGGACTTGCCGTCGACGGGCAGGAGCGCGTGTATATCCTCGACGGGCAAACCTGCCAGTTGAAGCGGTTCGACCCCTGCCGCCAGCAGTTCGTCTCCCTGTCTTGCATCGGCGGCGCTGGGAGCGAGCCGCGCCATTTGTGGATGCCGCACGGGTTGGCGGTGTCCTGCTGCAACAATCTATATGTTGCAGACACGGGAAACTGTCGTGTGCAGGTGTTTTCCCTCGAATCCCTGGCCTTGCGTGCGATCTGGGGGCCCTTTCAAGTGCAGCGCGTCGCACGCAGCTATGCAGTGCAGCCCGTTTCTCCCACGGTGAAATTTCCATCCGCGGGCAGCGGCTGCGCCGGTGAATGGCTCTACCCGCCGGGAACCTGGCAACCCTGGGACGTCGCGGTTTCGAGCCGCAACTGGACGTTCGTATCAGACTATGAAAACGGCCTGATCCACGTATTTGACCCGCACGGATGCTGGATCGACGCGTATAACGGTGCTGGTCCCACAAACCCGCCGTTCGTGAAACCCACCAGAATTACCCTCGACACCGCGGGCCGGATTTACGTGCTGCAGGAGGATGTCGACTACGTTGTGGTGCTGGCTGCGGACGGTTCGTTCGAGACGACCGTCAGCCAGCCCGGCGATCTGCCCGGAAGGTTCTGTCCCGTCGCGGTGGCCGTGGATATCAACGGCCAGCTGTGCCTGAGCGATTGCGTCACACGCAAGATGTATTTCTATCAGCCCGACGGCGATGGTGGCTGGTGTCCGGGCTGGTGTTCGAGTTCCACGAACGTTTTCGCGGCTTCGGTAATCTTCGACAGTTCGGGCCACGCCGTATTTGCCGATGGCGCACAGCGCGTCTGCCAACTCGCTCCACAGGCGGCGTTTCCTACTTCGGGCTACTACTATTCCTGCGCCCTCGACAGCCGAACCTATCGCTGCCAATGGCACCGCGTCGTGCTTGGCGGGTGCGTGCCGGCGGGAACCTCCGTCCGCGTCGACACGTTCACCGCGAATTCCGAGAAAACGTTCGACGAGGTCGCGACCCTTCCGGAGA
Organism: Candidatus Acidiferrum sp.; assembly: GCA_049516615.1. GTDB lineage: Bacteria > Acidobacteriota > Terriglobia > Acidiferrales > UBA7541 > Acidiferrum. The sequence continues at coordinate 11,207 of JBEKSZ010000093.1, forward strand.
GCCGCTGGGGAACCGGGCAAATCGACACGGACACGACGAACTGTGACTGGGATTGCCTGACGCAGAGTCCTCCGGGCCGTTATTTGTGGTTGCGCTTGACCCTTACCGGAAACGGATCAGCGACGCCGGTACTGAATAAGCTAAAGGTCTACTATCCGCGCGCGTCTTCTCTACAATACCTGCCGGCTGTTTATCGCGAAGATCCGGTTAGCGCGGATTTTCTCGCAAGATTCCTTTCGATCTTCGATACCATGCGAGGCCGAACCTCCACACAGATTACGGACGTCGCGCGACTGTTTGATCCGATGGCCACGCCGGCGAATCCGCCGAATCTCGGGGGCACAGACTTTCTCTCCTGGCTCGCCGGATGGCTGGGGCTCAGCTTGCAGAGCAACTGGCCGGTGCACAAGCGCAGGGAACTGGTTCGCCAGGCGCATCGTCTGTTTGCGTTGCGCGGCACTCCCGAAGGGCTCAAGCTGCAACTGGAGCTGTATACCGGCTACAAACCGCGCATCCTGGAACTTTTCCGCCTGCGGCGCTGGTTGATTGTCGGCAATGCCAAGCTAGGCGACCAATCCACGCTGTTCGGCAAGGATGTGCTAGACCGCCTGCAGGTCGGCATCAATTCGAACATCGGCTCCTTCGAACTGCTGGACTACGGAGACCCGTCGCTCGATCTGTTCAACGCCTACGCATACAAATTCATCGTGATTCTTCCGCGCTGGCCCGGTGCCACACAGAGCGATCAACTCGCGATTCAGCAAATCATCGACATGGCCAAGCCCGCGCACACCCAAGCGGAATTGCGTTGGGATGAGCCACGATTCCGCATCGGCATTCAGTCTTTTATCGGCGTGGACACGGTTTTGGCGAAGATTCCAGCCGGCGTGATTGAGGGGCAGGGGACTCTGGGCTACGACACCGTTTTAGGCCATCCGGACGGAACCGCCAAGCGGCCCTCTTCGCTGATCGGCCCTGGCTCCCGAATCGGCTGCAACAACGTGCTCAACTGAGAAAGCGAGGCTCCGCTATGAGCGATTGCAATTGCAGGCATGGAGCGAACGGTACAAAAAACGTATGCGTCGAATGCGACATTCCGCAACTGGCGCGCAACAACTATTTCACCGGCAAACTTCTCGTCGAGCGCGACTTCACCGACGAGCAGCGCTACGGCATGGGAAAGCTGCGCCGCCACGATCAGCGCCTCCACGGCTGGGGCACGGTTTGCGGACTGAAGGTCCGGCAGCATCCCAATCCGGGCTGTCAAAGCCAGTATCTCCTCATTGATCCGGGAACCGCGGTCGATTGCTGCGGGCGCGAAATTCTCGTAACTCGTGAGGAGTATTTCGATTTCAAGTCGCAGTTCCTCAAAAATTGGCAGGCGCAGTACGGGCCGGCCCAGCAACCGAATCCTTCCGTCAAATACAACATTCAGATTTGCATCTCCTACCGCGAGTGCGGCACAGAAGAAGTGCCCGTGCTTTTTGACGATTGCAGCTGCGACGGCACCTCCTGCCAGCCCAACCGCATTCTAGAAAGCTATGGCTTTGACGTACTGATCAATGCGAAAGACCCGCACAAGCACGCCGGTCACGAAGAACTGGAATGGCGAAACACGCTGCATTTTGCCAACGCCGTGCGCGTCGCGGAAAACGATGCCACCGGGCGATCGTACATCCTGACTTCCTCGAGCAGCGGCGGAACCGAGACCGCGACGCTCTACCAGCTCGACGCGGCCGATGAGAATGTTCTCGCGTCCGCCACCATTGCCAATAGCGCCGGAATCGACGTCGCGGTGTCTTCGGCGGGCGATTTTGTCTATGTGGGGGTGCAGCCGGCCGGTGGAGCGGCGCCACAAATCTGTGTGTTCAGCATGACAGGTCTAGTCGCCGTGGGGACGGCCATCAACGTGGGTTCCGCCGGCGAAATGCTTTCGCAGTTGGGTGCTATACCCTCACCCGACGGCCGCCTGATGGCTCTTAGCAAAGCCGGCGTGTACGTCATCAGCGGTATGAACGTGGCCGAACCACCGCCCGTCGTCACGTCCCTCGCGGTTGCGAATCCGGTGGCCCTGGCGATCAGCCCTGCAGGCCAATACGCGTATGTCGCCAGTTCCGGCAATGCCCAGATCACCTGGATCACTCTGTCCACGACCGCCGTCAGCGGCACCCTGCCCGCGCTGTCCACCGCGCCATCTTCGCTGGCCGTTGCGGCAACCACTGCCGGCGACAAAGTCGCGGCGCTCGACGCGACCTCGGTTGGCCCCGCGCTTTACTTCATTAACGTTCCCTCTGCCGGGCCGGCCTCGGCAACGATTTTGCCGCAGAGTGTGACTGGCTTTGCTTACCCGCCCGGATCCGTTCTGCTGTCGCCTTCGGGCCATTGGGCATACGTGCTTGAGCAGGATAGCGCCACGCAGAACGCGTACGTGCAGCCGGTGGACGAACACGCCTTCGAAACCCAACAGGGAACCATCCTCGGCAGCGCGCTTCCTGTCGGTATTGCGCCCGTGAGCGAGTCCATCTCTGCTGACGGCACGCGGATTTTTGTTCCATTCACCGGCACCGCCAGTGTAGACAACGGCGGCGTAGCCGTGATTAGTGTGCTGGCCACTAACTGCGCGGACCTCTTCAAATTGTCCATCGAAGGCTGCCCGGATTGCGGTGACGGGAACTGTATCGTCCTCGCCACCATCAATGGCTATACCTTTGGACAACCGGTGGTCGATTCGGAAATCGACAATTTGACCGACCGCCGCCTTCTCGTCAGCACCCAGTTGCTCACCGAGGTGGTGCGCTGTCTGCTGGATCAGGGGGGGAGCAGCGCGCCCGGCGCGCAAGGCCCTCCGGGTCCCGCGGGTCCAGTCGGGCCTGCCGGAACGGCAGGTCAACCCGGGGCGCAAGGCCCGATGGGCGCGACAGGTCCGACCGGCCCGGGCCTGGAAACCGGTTTGACTCGTATCAACGCTCTCAGTTGGTCTCACGCGGCTACCGGAACCTTCATACCGATTGCCGATCCCGGCGTTCTCAGCGGAACGCAGAGACCGTTCGCGTTGATCATTGGATTTTCCGGAGGAGCGATTCCGGCCGCGGGCAAACTCGACTCTCATGTTTTTGAGATGTATTTGCCGGCGAACAAAGTGGCGGCGGGTTTACCGCCCACTGTCGAAGCTCGTCTGCCTGGCGCGAATGTGTTCACTGTAAATATTGATCCCGCCCAAAGCACCGGCAATCTCGTGACCGGCGCGACGATCGTCAACACCGGAACAGCTAATGGTGTAGCGTACGTTCCTCCGATCAAGCAGAGCAACCCGGAATTTCTTGCCGGCGAGGACGTGCGCGTCTATTTCCGCGGCGACTTTGTGAAAGACACCAATTTGCGGGCGATTTGCAGTGAATTTGTACGCGCGGAATTTCCCACCGGAGAAATTCCTCACGGCCAGGATGTGGGGCTCGAAGGCGGCCTGTTTTTCAGCTGGTTTACAGGCCGTGAATGAGGAGCCGCAGGGCCGAACTAGACCACGGACCGCAGGAGGATGGCGATGCCAACAAGCACTTTGACGAGTAGGCGAATTTACGTCGCGGGCAGGACGCCGATTACGGCCGCCGCCTCGATCAACGCTCCAAGTCAGGTTATCGCACCGGCTGCCGCCGCGCCCAAAGCGGCAGCAACAAGCTGCTGCTGTCCGGCCTGCACGGGGCTTGCGTGCCTGGAACGCACACGATTTTTCTCTGGCCAGCTGCTCTCGGAAGCGGACCTGAACAACGAACAGTCTTACTGGCTGGCCAAGAGCCGGCTACACAACCGCTATCTGGTCGGCTGGGGCGTGGTCTGCGGGCTGCAGGTCGTGTGCAGCGAGTGTGACGGCTGGGTAACGGTCAAGAGCGGCTATGCCATTGATCCCTGTGGCAACGACATCATCGTGTGCAGCGACCAGAATTTCAATGTCTTAAAGGCCATCCAGGCGTGCTGCGCGTCATCGACGCAAACTTCCAATTGCTCTCCCGTTCGCTATAACCCCCCCGCGGAGTGCCAGAACACCCCACAGCACTGGTGCATCACCATCGAATATCAGGAACAACAGTCGCGCATGGTTACGCCGCTCGTGCAGACCCCGTCCAAGTCCAGCGGTTGCGGCTGTGGAGGCAGCAGCCAGGGCGGTTGCGGGTGTGGCGGCGGCAACGTTTCGACGGCGAGTGCCTCGAATGGCGGCTCAACTCCCGCGTGCGGCTGTTCGACGGCCCAAACGCAAACCACCACCACCGTTCCGACCGGGGCTTGCGAGCCGACGCGGATCCTCGAAACCTTCAAACTCGGGATTTGCCCCGCGCCCGCGCCTGCGGTTCGAGGACAGACAAATTCTCCAGCCCCCGGCACCGCCGCGTATCAGTACCAGGCCTGCATCCAGGGTTTGGATCAGCTGCTCGCCATGGCGCCGGCCACGTTCGCCGCCAGCTCCAATATAAATTCCGACTATCAAGCTACCTGCAGTTATCTTTCCATCGTCAACGCGTATTTTGCGCAAAACCAATTCCTGACGCACTGCAGCCTTCTCGACACTTTGGCGCAAATTCCCGTGCCCGCGCCCGGGCCGAACACCACGCCCGATGTCTACAATGACGCGGTCGCCCAAATTGTTGCCATCGTGGCGCTCGCCAAGCGTGATTGCTTGTGCATGGCGCTCATTCCCAGTTGCCCGCCAAATCCCTGCGATGACCGTCTCATTCTCGGCTGCCTTACCGTTCAGAACGGTGTCATCACCAATATTTGTCCCTTCGAGGGCCGCCAGCAACTGGTCGGGTTCACGGCGTTGAATTACTGGTTCGGCGCTATTTTCAGCAATATCATGCAGATTCTCGACACCGCGCTCGAGGGACTCTGCTGCGACTCCGCGAACGTCGGGAAATCCTCGTCACTATTGCCGTCTGGTCTTGCCTACGATCGCACGAATATCACCAGCGACGGAATCAGCAATCCGGCGATTTTCAACCGCATGTTCAGCACACTATTGGCTCAGAAATTGGGTGCGGCCACGGTAAATGTGATTTCGCCCCAGGCGCGTGCGGTCGATCTGCGGCCGTTCGTTGGGCAAAGCGGCCAGGATGCCATCGCCTCGCTCACCAAGCAGGGCTTCACCCTCTTCAGCATGGATGTGACCGACGATCTCTCTTGGGATGCCACCGCGATAGCCGCAGCTTCGCAGTTCGCCCCGGCTGCGGTGTCCACGGGGCAGGCCCTGACGGCCTATACAAAAGGCGGACTCCTGGTCGGCATCGAAGTGACCGATCCGACGACCGCCCTGCAAAATCAAGTCGCGGCGCTCCAGGCACGAGTCGATCAGCTATCGAGCCCGCCGCCAAACACCGGGGCGGCGCCGTCATCATCGCCGAGACCGAAGAAATCAACCTAATCGTTCACCGACGCGCGGAAGGGTGCGTAGCCATGGCATACACGACCGATATTGAACGGCTCAACTACTACGAGGGCGAATATCTCGGCGCTACTGATTTTCAGGCCGAGCAGGACTACCAGCGCGACATGCGCCGCCGCCACAATGTGGGGCAGCATACTTGGGGAATCGTGAACGGCCTCGATATCGCGCAGGTTCCCACCGGCGTGGTTGCGCCGGGTTCGGGCTATCCCGAGGTCAATGTTTACATTCAGCCGGGCATGGCCATTGACGGCTTCGGCCGCGAGATCGTTGTGCTCAGCAAGACGCAGCTGACCACCGACTTGTTTGCGGCGTACAACAACCCTGCCGCGCAGTACACCGTGATGAGCGTGTGGATTTCCTACGCGCAGGTGATGCTCAATCCGCCCTCGGACGCCTGCGTTGCGGCAAACGCCTCCAATTCCTTTGCTCGTATCCAGGAAACGTTCGCACTCAGCGCCACGCAGAGCGGCGCTCCTCCGACCGATGACCTGATCGTCGTGGACGGAACTTCCATGCAGGCGCCCCAACCCCCTCCATCGCCGCCTCAACCCGGGGTCATCGTTCTGCCCTATGACGATTCCATTCCCTATCAGGAATTCTCGACCGACGATACGACCGACTTCTGGTACGTGCAAATCGGCCAGGTCTTCTGGGACTCTAACAACCAGGTGTTGGTACAAGTCCCGAATCTCTCGCCGGCCACCGGACGCGAATATGCGGGAAACGTTTCGACGGCCGTTTATGTCCCGGGAGGTTCGCTCACCATCAAGGATCGCTTCACGCCGTCCCCGCTTCCTGCCGGCAGCAACGGGGTGGCTGTGACCATCGAGGGTTCGTTGACTGTGGACCTGCTGTTCAACGGTCAGCAAAACGCCCTGATTGGTGGCCCTCCGGGAGCAAACGACCCGCAATCCCTCAGCCCGCTCACCGTCATCGCCAACGCGACCAGCGACCTTGTGCAGCTGCGAAATCCGTCTACTCCGGAAACTTGGTTCATCAACGAGACTGTCGACGGCAGCAGCCTAAACGTCCGTGAAGTCACAACGCAGGGCAAAACTGTCGAGGGACGCATTTTTGTCCAGGCTAGCGTGCCGCCGGCCACGACTCCTGTACCCCCGAGCCTGCAGAATGTCGGCATCGGCACCACTACGCCGCGCAACCCTCTGGCGGTTCGCGCCAACGGCGCCTGGGAAGAGTTGCTCAGCTTTGAAAATACCACTGGCACCACGAACTGGCACCTGAACCAGAACCCGCAAGGTTTGGGCGCGAAGCGCGGGCTAAACTTCTGCGAAACGCAAAAAAACGCAAACTTCAGGTTGTTCCTTCAAGAAGGAGGCGGCGTCGGCATTGGAACCGGAACTCCAGCAGCCACTCTCGATGTTGGCGGCGGTTTGCTGCATGTAACAGGCACCACCAGCCCCGTCGTTGCGGCGCAGGGAGCGTACTTCGGCTGGAATGCCTTAACGAGCGGCACCGGCGAAACCGATTTCATCAACAATCAGGGGCTGGGTACCGGCGGATTCGCATTTATGAATACGCCGCCGTCGGGAACTCCCTTGAGCACCTTGATGTTCATCACCGGAACCGGCAACGTGGGCATCGGGACGCTCGCGCCTCAGCAGATGCTGAGCGTCAACGCGGGCGCGAACTTCGACCAGGGAAACTTGAATCCGGGCAACGTCGTTGCGCCCGGCGTCACCTTCGGCTTCGCGAGCGGTGAAGGAATTGCCTCTTGCCGGGCCATCGGCGGCACCAACCAGTACGGATTGGACTTCTACACAGACTCTCAGCGCCGCGTCAGCATTAGTAACGGAGGCGGCCTGACCGTCGGCGCTGCCACCGTGAATCAACAGCCGGTGCCGCAACCCGGCGCGCTTACCGTCAACGGCAACCGCACCTACTTGCTCGGCACCAGTGCGGACAACTTCCACTGGATTATGGGCTGCGGCACGATAGAAGCGACCGCCACAGGCGGCAACAACGCCATCGGCCTGAGTTATGACACCGCCACGCAACAAGGATGGATCGTCACTCCCGCCAACTGGAATCTATGGGTAGGCGGAAGTGTCGGTGCGGGTGGCGGGAAGGGCGGATACGTGGTGGACCGTTTCATCCACCGCAAACGCCACAAGCTCGAGCGCGGTGACGTCGTCGTCGTGCACCATGGTTCTGTCGATCATTACTATGGTCTCGACAATCGCATCCCGATCCTGGAAATCGAGGTTGCCAACAAAGCCGAAGATAGCCGCGTGTGCGGAATTGTCGATGAGCCGGCCGCGAGTCCCCAGGCGCTGCGGGATCTCGATAGCGGCAAGGTAGACATAACTCTGGTCGGGCACATGGTCACGTTGGGCGCATACGCACACTGTAAAGCGGACGCCACGAACGGCGCCATCGCGGCCGGAGATCTTCTCACCACAAGTTCAACGCCTGGCCACGCGCAAAAAGTGTCCGAGGGCGTCGTTCCGGCCGGCGCAATTATCGGTAAGGCGCTCGGACCGCTGAAAAAAGGGAAGGGCGTCATTCCGATTTTGGTTTCCCACCAGTAGTTCATCACGGCGATTCTGGAGGCGACGATGCAAGGAAGACTGGAACAACTGAGAAAGGAATTGCAGAAAGGCGAGCAGGAAATGGCGCGTCTTGATCGACACCGGTACCAGTTGCGCGAAACGATGCTCCGTATTGCCGGAGCCATCCAGGTCCTGGAAGAGTTGACCGCGCCGAACGCAGCTGCGGAGCAGGCCGAACAGCTCGTTCCGGCCGGAACGTGACTTCCGGCTTTCACAACGACGCTCGCCTGACAGTCGGCCGATGGATCTGCAGCTGCAGTGTGCCTTCGAGCTACGAGGCTATCAGCGATTTGCGCCACACTCTCGAGAAGACCCTAACCGGTGCGCTCCTCGAGCGATGCGATATGCACCTAGCACCCGTCGTTCGCCGCGAGGATCCTTCGGTGTGGCGGATCCGGACACTCGATATGAAGGTGTCCTTCGCATGCGGCGAGGTGCAGGCGTCAGACGCCGCGGACGCCTTGGCCCGTCAATTGGCGTCGTCGCTTGCGGGCGTGATTCGGGGGCGCGAAGAAAACGATGCCTTCCTGCGGTTTGAGAACTATGCCAGTTTCGTTACGCGCTTTGTGCTGGACCTCGCGGGCAACCGCGCCTGGGGCAAGTGGTACTACGAAGAATTTGAGGATTTGCGAATCTTTCCGCCGAGCCAGGCGATTCGCACCGTTCTTCTGAGCGCCCCCCGACTCGCCATTGACGTTATCGTTGAGTTGGCCGCGCGGCAAAACCTGGATACCGTGCTGGTCGTTTTGACCGAAAAAGATGCCAGCCTCATTTTCGACACGTGTTTCGAATCAGGTTCTGCGCCCTCAGCCGCCGGCAGCCTGAACAAATGGGTATCCACGCTCCTGGAATCCTGTCTTCAGGAACCTCTCTTTCCGCGCGCGCCGGCTGAACGCTGCTCCTGCGACGCGATTCTGCTGTTCGCGCGCGCTCTGCTTCGCCAACCGGGCGCCGACGCCGACGAACAACTTCGCGGCGCGATTCTTGGCCTGGTGGAGCTCCGGCGGACCCTCTCCGCGATTCGCTCGCCGCTCGTGCTTGAGTCTTTGATTCATAAAGCCGCAGCCGGTGAACTCGGCGCTGCGATTGATCTCGCGACGCACTCCGGTGCGTTGAGCTGCGCCGGCGCTCTTCAATTCTTTGCCGACCGCATGCAGGGCGACACAGATTGGGGCCGCGAGGCGGCCGCTGTGATTTTGAGCGGCAACCTTCCAGCGCGCGCGATTAGCGTGGCTGCTTTTTCCAAGGCTGAGCCGTTGCTCTCCCCATTCGCTGGTATTTTCCTTCTTGGACCTTCGTTCTTGAATCTGCGCTCCGGCCACCTCAGCGAAGCCGCCGCCGAGTCTGCGGAAAACTCAGCGGCCCTCGCCGCCACTCTGCGCCACTTCCTCGCGATAAAGTGCTTGGGAAGCGTACGGGCTTCGGATGTGTCTGGCGATCCCGCAGTGTGCTTATTCACTGGATTCGCGGGTCCGTCTTTCCTTTCTTCGCTTAAATTCATCGAAACCGCTGGCTTGAACTTCGACGCCGTACGCAAATGTCATTGGCGCACCATGAGGGAAAGCGAGCGTATCAGCGACCGCTGTGTTTTGGCTGAGCTGGTTTCGCTGGGAGACCGCGAAGTCTTGATACTTCGAGACCTGTTCAGCAACGAATGGCTCGATGTGTTTGGATGGTCCGGCGAACAAAGCGATCTTTCCGCTCTAACGCAGAAGCGCGTGAAACTCGTTTTTGGGATGCTGGCCGTCCACCCGAAGCTTCTTGTGTTCGGCGATGCTCTGGCTTCCCGCGTCGACCTGTCCATCTTCGGCGAGTTGGCCGCCGAGTGTGCTGTAGCGGGCCGTGACGAGACCACTCAAGCGGCGCAACTCGCCGATCAATCTGGCTTATCCGCGAAACGCTTGCAAACGCTGCTGCCCGCCAGCAGGCAGGAACTCGCTTATTTTTCGTTGCGGGCTTGTTTGCCGAACTCCGCCGAAGAATTCGACGACACCTTTTCCTTGGTCGCCCGCGCCGTGCTCCGCGATTTCTCGCGCCGCCTTTTCGGCTTCGATCTAAGCAGCCCTGAATATCTCTACCAGAATTTTCTCGCCGGGTTGGGCAGCCTACTGTGCCGCGACGAAGCTTTTGAAGTTCGTTTGCCGGCCAGCCCTTTGTCCGTGATTCTGCGCATGGCCGGTCTGCAGCAGCAAAAATTTTCGCCTCCATGGCTCAAAGGACGGGAAGTGTGGCTTCTGCCTCCTCAGGATTAGCGCCTTGCGCCACCGCGCCGGAGCCTTTTCGCTCCGCCGCGGACCACATCTTCGCAGAATTGGAGCGCCTCAAACTGCTTCTCCGTCGTCAGGTACTCCGGCTGCGCGCTGCTCATCTTCTGCGCGAGGATCAATTTCGCGGCTTGTATATTTCCGACGAAGAAGTGGACGCCTTGCTGTGCAGCACGCGGAAGGTAATCGATGACACCAGCCGGGAGGAAACGCCGTCTCTATTGCGCGACCTCACCGCGCGCTCCAACTGGCTCGCGACAGAGATCGCGGCGCGCGCGGAGGCATCCTTGAAAAATGGTGTTACGCTGCCCCTCGCCCAACTGCGGGCGCTGTTCTCCCTGTCCGATTTCGATTACTCCGCTCTCCTCGTCTGCGCCGCCCCGGAAGTCGACGCGCGCTTCGAAATCCTGTACGCCTATGTACAGAACGACGTCACGCGCAAATACCCGACGCCCGATCTCATCCTGAAACTCCTGTGCGAATCGGCGGACCAAGCGGTCGCACGCCGCAGCTCGTTTTCCTCCTCCGGTCCGCTCCTCTCCACCCCGCTGCTGCGCGTGAACGACGATACCCAGCATCGCGATTGCGGATGGCTCTCGCGCGGGCTCCGCGCAGAGAGCAGAATCGTAGACTTTATTCTCGGTGTCCAGGAAATTGATGCCCGCTTACGGCCTTTTACCCGACTGTTTGAATCGTCGCATACCTTCACGACGCTGCATCTGCCATCCGCTCTATTGCCGGAGCTGCAGAGTGTCGCCCGTAACTTTTCGGATGGTGGTGCGGTCATTTTCCTTTCGGGTCCCGCCGGTTCAGGCAAACAGTCCATCGCGCAAGCCATTTCTCGCCGCCAGAGCCGCCCGCTCTTGACGGCTCGCATGGACCGCCTGCCCCCGGAATTGTCGCAACTGTCGGAAATACTTCCGTTGCTTCGCCGCGAGGCAATCGTTCGCGGAGCGAATCTGTTCCTAGCGAGTGTGGACACCTTTTGTGGCCAAGACTCGTCTGGCGCTGCGAAAAGGGCCGCTCTTCTAAGCGCGCTTGATCCGAGCAATTGCTTGATTTTTGTCGGCTCCGCGAGTCCCCTTTATCTCGCCGGCGCGCCGTCGCAATCCGCTTGCCTGAGCTTCGACATCCCTCCTCCAGACTTCTCCGAGCGATCCGCCCTCTGGAAAGAAGCGCTCGCTGCGGAGGGCTGCGGTCTCGCTCCCGACGCGGACTGCGCGCTGCTTGCCAACAAGTTTCAGTTTACGGGCGGGCGAATTAAGAGCGTCTGCCGCGCCGCGGCAGACCGCGCGCTCGTCCAGGATGCGGGTGGCCGCTGTCTCTCACTTGATGATCTGGTCGCGGCGGCGAAACGACAGTCGAACCATAACCTCGAGCGTCTGGCACAACGCGTGACCTGCGCCGATGATTGGAGTGATTTAGTTCTTCCGCCGCGTCCTATCCAGGAGCTGCGGGAAGTCTGCGCCGCAGAGAAATACCGCTACGTTGTGTATTCGCAATGGGGTTACGGCAGCCGCCTCACCAGAGGAAAGGGCATCAATGCGCTGTTCTGCGGCGCGAGCGGTACCGGTAAAACCATGGCCGCAGGCATCATCGCACGCGATCTCGCGCTGGACCTCTACAAAATCGATCTGTCGGCGATAGTCAGCAAATACATCGGCGAAACCGAAAAGCAATTGAATCAGATTTTTCAGGAAGCGCGGACTTCGAACACCATTCTGTTCTTTGACGAAGCCGATGCTTTGTTTGGCAAGCGCTCCGAAGTAAAGGACGCGCACGATCGCTATGCCAATATCGAAACCGCCTATCTTCTCCAGAAAATGGAGGAATACGAGGGCATCGTGATCCTGGCGACGAACTTTCGCCGGAACATGGACGAGGCCTTCACCCGCCGCATGCATCACATCATCGATTTTCCCTTTCCTGACGCCGCCCTGCGCGAGCGCATCTGGCGCGGCCTGGTGCCGACAGCTGCCCCGCTTGCTGGCGATGTTCAGTTTGCCTTCCTGGCCAGGCAGTTCGAGCTGTCCGGCGGCAACATTCGCAATGCGTCCCTGACAGCGGCCTTCCTGGCAGCCGAGGCCGGCGAGGGCGAACTCCGCATGGAGCACTATATCCAAGCGACTGCCCGCGAGCTATTGAAACTCGGCCGCGTGTTATCGCGCACCGAATTTCGCCAGCACTTCGAAATCGTCAGTCAGCCGGCCTGAGCCGGGTCAGCCACTAGGTTGTCCGCCATGCAGAATCAGATCGATGCGGGGAAGCAGCACCACAATCACGATGCTCCGGTTGCGCGCCTGCACGGTTTGGCCGAAAGTGCGCCTCTTCCGCCCGTCCTTCAATTGCAGCAGCAAGCCGGCAATCAAGCGGTGCAGGATCTGCTGCGCGCGGGATTCATTCGCGCCAAGCTCGCGATCAGTCATCCCGACGATCCCGAAGAGCGCGAAGCCGACCAAGTCGCTCACACCATCATGCGCGCGCATGCGGCTTCTCCCGCACCGCCTTGCTCCTGCGGCAGCGGCGACGAGATGTGCGAAGAATGCCAGCAGCAATCTCCCGCGCCGATTCAGCGTCATGCCAGCGCGCCGGAAACTCCCACAGGCGTGCCACAGATCGTGCGCAACGTGCTCGGTTCGTCGGGCCAGCCACTAGACGCCGCCACACGCGACTTATTCGAACCCTGGTTCGGCCACGACTTCAGCGACGTTAGAATTCACAGCGGTTCCGAAGCCTCCGCCTCCGCCCGTTCCATCAATGCCCACGCCTACACCGCCGGCCGCGACATTGTCTTCGCCTCCAACCAATATTCCCCCAACACAACCACCGGCCGCATCCTCCTCGCCCACGAACTCACTCACACTGTTCAGCACTCTACGCCAGACAGCTTGCACCGTGACGATGGTGACGGAGGAGGTTCGGACGACGACTCTGGCGAAGTCACTGGCGACTGGGAGGTTTTCGATCCCCAGGATCCGGCCAAGGTCCTCGACTATTGGACGGAACAGATCGATGCAGACGCCGACGATAGTCCTGGAAGGGTAGCTTCCAAGTTCCGATTCCTGCTATTGCTTTTGAAAACGGCAACTCGTGACTGGAAGGAATGGTCCGAATTCGATGAATTCCGCGTTCATTGTGAAAACGACGCCGCAGACGAGAAATTGACCCTCACCGATCTTGGAGACGCAAATCTGGATAACCAATCCACCGAAGTTTTGCCGGCCGCTAATGTTCCTGGCCACGAAAGCCCGCTCTCCCTTCCCGAGGCATTTCCGGAAACATGGGCCGAGAAGCTGGCGCATCACCTGAAGATGGTCAATGCGCCCCAAGATATGGCTTCACAGATTGACCGCTCCCGTACCGAGTTGCAGAACACGGGGAGAGAAATCCCGACTCAACTATTCGATCACGGCATTCCTGTTGGCTTCCCTTCGAGTACGGATCTTGAAACTTTTTACCTTTCCAATGCCGTTGGAGTGGCGGTCCTCTGGTCCGTCTATCCCGGACTTCCCCAAGATCCACCTAATCCGGAGGGGCCACTGCTGTATTTTCAGCGGCAGGCTGGGAACTATCTACGCATTCTAAATACGGCAGATTTTGTAGCTCAGTGGACGCGGATTGCCGAGGGAGTCGTTCAAGACGTCAGGGAAGGCCAGTTGGCCATCGACTTTGCTGCCTTCATGCGATATGCGGAGATGAGGCCCGCGGGCGTGCCTTGGGAGTCCGCCTCGACCAAGGAATTCTCCGGCATTGCCAAGCCCCAAGGAACCGTTGATCCGGCTCGGGCAGAAGAGTTCGTCACGAGTCTAGCCGGCTTGGTAATGATGGGTCAGTCGCTGATGCACGCCGCAGAGGTCGCGCAGATGGGCAACCAACTCGTGGCTGAAGCCGATTCGCGAGTCGCCTCAGAGAACCCGTTGCTTCGTGGGTTACGCGCGGAGCGGTGGGGACACGAACGCGGCTTCTACGAGGATGCGCTGCTGGCGCAATGGGAGGACATCAAAGCCCACGCCGTTGAAATTGGGGTGGGTATGGCCAAGGATGTGGCCAAGTACGCCATTCTTGAAAGTATCCCGATTGTTAATATAGCGACGAGCATCTACTTGGCATACCAACTCTTTTCGGATGCCGCGGACACCATCGGCGATCTTATGGATGCGGACAAAGAAGCCGAGGAAGCTGTAACAGCGGCTGCCCTGCAGCGAGCGGCGGCGCATAAAGCCGTGGCCCTGTCATCGGCCGCGCGAAAGGTGGCCACAGCTATCGCCATGCACAAGATGGCCAAGGCAGCGGAGGGCCTGGCGGGCGAAGGCGGAGGGAAGGTCGAGGGAGAACCGCGCGAAACAGAACCTGCTGACACGGCTAAGGACCGTGCGGCCCAGGCAAAGGACAAAGTCGAAGAGGGCAAGAAAAAGCAGGACCAATCAAAAGAGGAGAGAGGCACATCTGATCCGGATACCACGGCCAAACCAGGAGACTTTACGCCAGAACAGCTTGCAGTCGCCAAAGCGCGGTTGGCTGAACGGATTAACGATCCCCAGAAAGTTAGGAATGTCGAAGATCCCAATTCTAATTACGATCTCGAAGTGGACCTGGAAGATGGTCAAACGTACAAGCGAAAGAAAGATGGGACATGGTGCTTATCCCGAAATCCCATGATATGTGGGACAACGGTCAATGCCAGCATTGCAGAAGCTGCAGAAAAACAGAAACTCCGACTAGATACGGACGACCTGATCAATCTTGCAATCGAAAAATTAGAGCAGAAGCATAAAATTGACCACGACAAGATTCCGGAGTTGCGCGAACATCTGCGTGCCAATCCTGAGGAACTCGCTGATATTGCAGAACTTCAGTCACACATGCCTGAAGTGGTTGGACAAGAGGATATTCCGGCAGCCGCAACCGGACCACGTGGAGGCTCGGCTTCTGGAGAATTGGGAAAACTTGGCAAAGATTTTAGCCGGCACGAAGCCCGGACGTCATTAAACGAAACTTGGGTTGCGGACGAGTTGACATTCACTGTCACTGGCCCGGATGGACAACCGGTCACTTTTATTGCAGATATGGGAACCATCTCATCATCGGGAGAGCCCAGGCTCATTGACGCCAAACTGGGGCCAGGTGCTGGATTGGAAAAGCCGCAAGAGATCGGCTATCCGATCGTTTCAGTCAGAGGAGCGGTACCTAAGGGCCCCAACGCAGAACGATTCGCCCAGAGGGCATTTCCGGCGTGGCGACCCGGACAGGCAACACCACCCATTAGCGTTAGAATTGAGTATTGGACCTACGGAGGGAAGTTACGCCACCGCATCACGTTGCCTTAGCCAGACCGTGCACAATCGCCCTATGCGCGGTTCAAACGACGCTGGATAGTGTGGGCATTGAAACCTCCTTCGGAATCCGGACGTGCAGAGGCCTTCACCCGACCCAGCAGAACGTTGGGATCGCGGAAAGAATTGTGGAC
The DNA here is from genome assembly GCA_049516615.1 of Candidatus Acidiferrum sp. Lineage (GTDB taxonomy): Bacteria > Acidobacteriota > Terriglobia > Acidiferrales > UBA7541 > Acidiferrum. Next base: position 26,942 of record JBEKSZ010000093.1, read on the forward strand.
TGCGAAAGTAAATCGTAATATAAAGCGGCAACGATCGGTCATGGATTTCGGCCCAAATCGTTGGGCGGGACACGACAGGTGAAAGCAGCGGCTGGCTTGCGGTGCTCTTTCTCCGCCCGATGATATAATTGCCCGCTTCAGGTGTGCCCGCATGAAATATTCTGCGATATTTCGAACAATGGCAGACCGTTCTGTTCTGCAAGTCCCGCGTGGAGGCATCCGTGGCTACCAAAGCCGTAGTTCGATGCCTGACAACCAGGCCATTCAAGCGCTCCTTCGCGGGGGCGGAGTCCAGGCCAAACTAACCTTCGGTAACAGCAACGATCCCGCCGAGCAGGAAGCGGAACGAATCGCCGCACAGGTAACAACCTCCGAGGCCGCGAACGATACCGCCGTCCGCGAAAGCGATCCCTACGCCCTTCACCGCGCCCCTTCCGGCGGCACCACATCGGTGGACGTCCCAGGAATTGTCGAACGCCTGTTACAGTCAGGAGGGCGTCCACTGGATCAAGAAACCCGCACCTTCTTCGAGCCACGCTTCGGGCAGGATTTCAGCTCCGTGCGAATTCACACCGGCGCGGAAGCTGCCGACTCCGCACGTTCCATCGACGCGCTTGCCTACACCGCAGGACGCGACATCGTGTTTGGCGCCGGGCAGTTCTCACCGCAAACTGCGCAGGGCCAACGCTTGCTCGCACACGAACTGACTCACGTCCTCCAGCAACGCTCCGCCCCCTCCCCAAGCATACGCAGACAACCGAATTCTGCATCGGCACAACCGGAGGCGCAGCATACTTATGCTCTTGCCGGCGATGACATACGTAAACAGGTGGATGACGCTGTACGGGCCTTCTACAAACTGAGCGGCCCCGGACTGACCTCTGCCAACGTCCAGTTCCTCGAAGGATCGAAGTTCGGCTCAACGCTCTCGAATCGCGACCTGGAGACTTCCTTACGTTACATTTTTTCCTATTTCGGGAACTACGACCAGCGTTCCATTCCTGGACAGATTCTCGATGTCTACGAACTCCAAATCCTGGAACCGCGCCCCGTCTACGGATACACTCCCGGCGCAATTGATGAGGTTGTTCAACGCGGCATCAAAGACGGCCATTTTGAATACCATTCCCGTCCCACCATCGACGAAAACGGTACCCAGCGAATCGCCACGCGGGATCTGGTCACCAAGTATCTGCAAGGAGTTACCGATATCGCCGGGCCGCGGACCATGCACAACATCAAAATACAAACCACGGACAGAATCTTCGATGTTGCCACGCTGGTTCACGAAGCCTGTCATTTCTATGTCTCGGGCGCTTTCAAGAAGTTTGCGCTAGCGCAGGAAGCCGACGAAAAATACCTTGGTGGCGCGCTGATCTCCAGCATCTTGTTTGAAGGTTTCGCGGAATTTTTTGCCGCAAAGGTAATGAAAGCGCATGAAGACGAATTCGGCTCCCCTTCAGACGCTTACCCGCTTCAGAAAGAACAAGCCGGGCGGTTGGCAGCGACCCTGGGCGAAGACGCGATGGAGGCTGCGTATTTCGGCGGAGATGCTACTCAATTAAAACGTCT
>JBEKSZ010000094.1:0-21233 GCA_049516615.1 Candidatus Acidiferrum sp.
CCAAGAATCGAGCGCTCTCGCAGCATTTACGGCTACCCATCCATGACCGGGGTCTACCTTTCGCTGGGATCCAATATCAAAAATCGCGCCGAGAATTTACGCGCGGCGATTGCGGCGCTGCCAGGAGCCGGTATACGCGTGCTGCGCGTATCCCGCATTTACGAGACGGAACCGGTCGATTACCTCGAGCAGGATTGGTTTTTGAATTGTGTACTAAAAGGGGAGACGGAGTTGACGGCCGGCGAAGCGTTGCAGCGGCTGCGCGCCATTGAGGCGGCCATGGGAAGCGCCAAGATGTTTGCCAAGGGGCCGCGGCTGATTGATTTGGATATTCTTTTTTTTGGCGATGCGGTCGTGGATACCGCGGAGCTGCAGCTGCCCCATCCGCGAATGGAACAGCGGAGGTTTGTTCTGGTGCCGCTTGCGGAGATTGCGCCGGAGATGCGGCATCCGGTGAGTGGACAGAGCGCGACGGAAATGTTGCGGGCCACCAAGGACTCCAGCGAGGTTCGCCTGGCCGACGCCGGCGCCGCGCAATGACGTGCCTTGAGAGACTTTAAGAACGCTTAGCGGTTCGGATTGCCCAGATTATCGAGGCGCTTGGGGCGGCGGCTCCTTGAAGCTTCGCTTTCGCTCTTTTCGTATTCCGCTAACTCTTCATCGGTGTAGGAAAAAGAGTCGCGCGAGGCGAACATGGAGTTGCTGCGCCCCGCGGCCTTTTTCTTCTTGCGCAGATCGCCAAATTCGTAGCGCACCTGGCGGATGGGAGCGGCAATGGCTTTGACTTCAACCAGCAAGTCGCTGACCCTTTCAAGGAAATCGTGCAGGTGGTAAGGGCGGACAACGTAGGGAAGGCGGGCCGCTTCAAGCGGGCCGACGTGCTGGCTGCCGGTCATCTCGGGGATGAGGAACAGCGCGCGCATGCGGCCGCCCTCTTCGGGCGAAACTCCAGCCAGCTCGCGGAGGGTGATGAACGCGGCGCTGTTTGGCGGCGTGAGCGCAATATTGGCAACCACCAGCGACCATTCGCCGGTTTTTAGTTCGCTGAGCAGGACGTTCGCGTCCGGGACGATGCGCACCCGCCAGCCTTCGGAGTCCAGGATTACGCGAAGAGCACCGGCGCTGGGCGCGTCGGCATCAAGCACGAGAATGCCTACTTGCTTCGTTACCGCGAGATCGGGCATGCCCATTTCACAAGTATAGCGGCGCGCGATGCAACACGCCCCGGCCTGAAGGACAGGTGCGGCGAAGTGGCTACGGCAAGCGAGGGCCACGGCGCATTTTCTGGCGATTGGGGAGGAGCGCTATGGTCCGGTGACGAGGTCGCTGCCGTCGGCGTATCGGCGTGGAAGCGTGCCATCCCAGAAGATGCGGAAGATGACGGAGGCGGTTGGCGATAGACGGGTGTAAAAAACCTGCAGGCCGTCGCGGGACCATTCGCCATGGCGGGCGGGTTGATCCCCGGGGCTAAGCGCCACGCGCCGCTTGGAACGCAGCTCATAGAGAAAAAATCCGCTGGCGGCGCCCGGAGCGCTTCTGAAGCCTGCGGAGACGAGCAAAAGGTCTGAATTTGCTGGATTTAGGCGCAACGGATCGGAACCGCCAATCGCCCAGGCATCGCCGTAGATCTCCTGCAGTGCAAGCGTTTGAACGGGCTTATCTTCGCTGAGCCAGTAGAGGTTCTGCGCATCCGACGCGAGGACCGTATGCAAGTCCGCCCAACCGTGCACAGCGTCGACGTTTTGCGCGGAAAATGGCAGCGCCTTTTCCGGGGCATCCGGCATGGCGCTCCAGACCTGCGACTTCTGATCGACGGCATTGCGATAGGCGATGCGGGCATCGTCTGGGGACCAGAATGGCTCGCTGACCATTCCGTGGAGCAGGTCGCGACCCCGTCCCGTCTCAAAATCGTAGAGAACGATCGCGTTCAAAGTGCTTGGCTTAGGGTCAGAGCGGACATAAAGCAATCGCTTGCCGTCGTGCGAAAGGGCCAGCTCGGAGCCGGAAGTTGCGACGATTTTCTTGATTCCGCCGCGACTGACCATGACCTTTCCGGCAGGCGTCAAGAAGGCGATGGCAACCGGGGCCTTGGAATTCGTAATCGGTGGCAGGGCCGGAGGCTTCTTCTTGTCGGTATCGTCGTCATCGTCGGCTTGCGCGGACTGGTTGGGCAACCTCGGGAACAGTTCGGCGGCGATGCGCGCGCAGCCCTCGAGAGTTCCGATTTGCGAATGGTTGACCACCGCGCGAAAGGGATTCTTTGTTGTTGAAGAGGTGTCGGAGCAGGATTCGCGCGTGAGATGGACGACCACCTCGGCGCCGGTGGCGGTGTCTTTCGCGCGATAGGTCCAAATGTCGGCAGTGCCCTCCCTGGCGATTTCGCCCGGGTCCAAAACGATGGGAGGGTAGCCCTGGCGCTCGAGGAGCTCGGGACCTTTGGGGCCAATGTGCACGTCCCACCCACGAGCGTTTCCAAAGGCCAAGAGGAGGATGGGAAAGTGCGTCGACACGGGAGCGTTCGGGACAGGGGCGGTCGGCGCAGGACTTGCCTGAGAAGGTTTCTTGGGGCTTTGCGGGGAGGGTGAGGTTTGCGCGGCTGAGGAGAGGGCAGCGAGGGCCACGGCTCCCGCTGCTAGGAATTGCGACAGTTGCCGCGGCACGTTCACAAGGTCACTCCCGGTTAACGAGCATAGACCTCAACCAGAGCGCAGGCAAATACGGGAGATAGCCGAGAAGCGTGCAAGAGGCCCGTCCGGGGGCGACCCACGTCAGGACACCGCCGCGGGATGCGCGAACGCCCGCGATGCCGGGGGCCAGAGCGAAAGAAAAGCGAATTTTATTCTTGACAGGGCGAACAAAAAGCGAAATACTTGCGGCGTCTCGAGGTGGGCTATGTCTCCAGTGCACTCCGTTCCGGCGCCGGGCTACCGTATCCGTCGCCGCCCCGCTCCACAATCCGCAGCTTCGCTCTTTCCCGATTGCCCTGATGCAGTTAGCCCAAACGCAATGGTTGGCGAGCTTGCCCCGCTCGCGAACCCCAGCGGCCAGACACGTCCTACGGCGGCGGGTTGCCCCCCGCTTCCGGTAAGGGATGGCGGTACGTCGGCTGCTGCGCCACTGGTTGGCATTGCCCGCCTCGCTTCGATTTCCCCGCCCGCGGAAACGCGGCGAAAATCCGAAGAGCGGCCGGAATATTTCCTGCTGCCGGTGCGCTCGATTCTGAATCGCTGCAACTCGCGACGCGTGCCCTTTGAATGGACCATCAACCCGTATCGCGGGTGCGAGTTTGCATGTCTCTACTGCTATGCGCGCTATACCCATGAATTCATGGAACTCGATGGCCGGGATTTCGAGAAAAAGATTTTTGTGAAACAGAATGCGGGGGCCCTGCTCGCCCGCGAGGTTGGGGAGAAATATTGCAAATCCGGGGAACGGCCGAATCTCGATCATCCCGAGCATATCGCCATCGGCGCGGCCACAGATCCCTACCAGCCCGCAGAGCGCGAATATGGAGTCACGCGCGCCTGTCTTGAGGAGCTCGTAAAGCGCGAAGGGTTGAGTATTTCGATCACCACCAAGTCCCATCAGGTGGTGCGCGATATTGATTTGCTAGAGAGGATTGCCAAGCGCTCGGCGCTGTATATAAACCTGACGATTACCACCCTGCGGCCGCGCCTGGCGCGGTGGCTTGAGCCGCGCGCGCCGCGCCCGGATTTGCGCATTGCCGCCCTGCGCCAGCTTCGCGATGCCGGCATCCCCGCGGGACTCTTTGCCATACCGCTCTTGCCGGGAATTACCGATGGCGAGGGAGAACTGGAGGCGCTGGCCGCGAAAGGGAAGGAAGCGGGGGCGGACTGGTTTTCTTCGAATATATTGTTCTTGCAGCCGGCTTCGGCAAAGCAATTCATGCCCGCGCTGCGCGAGAAGTTTCCCCGCCTGGCGCAGCAGTATGAAGACTGGTTCGTCCGCCGCGGGCAGGCGCCCGAGGCCTACCGCGCGGCGTTTCGCCTGCGCCTGGCGGGCATACGCCGGAAATTCGGCTACCCCGACTTGCCTTACAGCAAGGTGCACGCGCCCGTGGCTGGCGCGCAACTGTCCTTGGCATGGAAGCTGGCGGGTTAGTGCCGGGAAGCTAGCGGGGGCAAAGGACGCTGCCCGCGCGCAAGGCGGGCGCTAGGAGCCCTAGGTCATGATGATTTTGTTCGAGAAGCGCCGCGCCGCGATCACGAGCAGGCAAGTGCCCATGGCAAAGAGGGCGAGAGCATCGGTCCAGAGGTGTTCGATCCCCGCCCCGCGCAGGATGATGCCGCGCGTGATGTTGATGAAATAGCTGGCGGGGACAAAATAGCTGACGATGTAGAAGCCGAGAGGCATGGTTTCCCGCGGGAAGATATAACCGGAAAAAAAGATGCTGGGAAGAATGGTCAGAAAGGCGAGCTGCATGGCCTGACCCTGCGTGTTGGCCTTGCTCGAAATGAGCATGCCCAGCGACAACGAGACGAAGATGTACGGGAGCGATAGGAAGGCCAGGAGAAAAACGCTGCCATGAATGGGCACGCGGAAGACGAAACGCATAAAAAACACGATATTGCAGAGCTCGAAGAAACCGATGAAAAAGTAAGGCAGGAGCTTGCCGAGGAGCAGGCCGAAGGGGCGCACCGGGGTTACGAAGAGCTGTTCGAGGGTGCCGCGTTCTTTCTCGCGGACGATGGCGAAGGCGGTGAGGAAGGTGGTGACGTTGAGCAGCAGAATGGCGGTGAGTCCCGGCAGGAAAAAGTTGGGCGAACGGGAGTCGGGATTGAAGAGCAGCTTGGGGCGCATGTCCACGGCCAGAGCCGCGCTTTGGTCGGTAACCGAGCGGCGCAGAGATTCGTCGAGCCCGATGGCGGTGGTGACATTGATGGCCTGGCCGGCCACGGAAGAATCCGAACCATCGATGAGCACCAGCACCTGCGCGGACATTTTATGAATCAGGCGATCGGAGTAGTCGACGGGGATTTTGATGCCCACGCGGGCCTTGCCGGCGACGATCATGTCGTTGAGGTCGTGGTCGTTTTCGACGTAGCGAACGACGTGGAAAGTGTCGGAGTTTTTCAGCCGGTCAATCAGCTCGCGGCTTTCCTGGCGGCCGTCGGCGTTGTAGACGACGGTGTTGACCTGGCGGACGTTGGTGTCGATGCCGAAACCGAGGACAAACATCTGCAGGAGGGGAATCACCAGGGAGAAGAACAGCGTTCCAGGGTCGCGCCGGACGTGCAGCACTTCCTTGTAGAAGACCGCTCCGAAGCCGCGAAACGGGTTAGGCACGGGAGGCTTCCAGAAGCGCTTGGTGCTTGTAGGTGAGCTCGACGAACACGTCTTCGAGACTGGCGCTCAGAGGATGGATGTCCGTGACGGTAATGCCGTCTCGCTGCAACCGCGCGCGCAGGTCGTCGAGACTGAAATGGTCTTCAACGAGCGCGTGGATGGATTCGCCGAAGATGGTGGCGCTGCGGATGCCGGGAATGTGCCGCGCAAGACGCAGGGCGCGGGTGACTTCCGGGGTGGTGATTTCGATGCGTTCCGTTCCCGCCGGCTGGACGTCGGGGAGTTGCTTGAGTTCGGCGGGCGTGCCATCGGCAATCATCTTGCCGTAGTAGATGTAGGCCACGTGGCTGCAGCGTTCGGCTTCGTCCATATAGTGCGTGGTGACAAAAAAAGTGATGCCCTGGCCGGAAAGCTCAAAGAGCAGATCCCACAGCTGGCGGCGCGCCACGGGATCGATGCCGGCGGTCGGCTCATCAAGGAAGAGCAGCTTGGGTTCGTGGAGCATGGCGCAGCCGAGCGCGAGGCGCTGCTTCCAGCCGCCCGAGAGCTGTGCGGCGAGACGTTTCAAATAGGGCTCGAGGCCATTGAGCTGAATGATTTCGTCGATGCGGCGTTTCATGCGCTCGGCAGGCAGGCTGTAGATGCGGCCGTAGAAGGTGAGATTTTCCAGAACCGTGAGGTCGTCGTAGAGACTGAATTTCTGCGACATGTAGCCGATGCGCTCGCGGACCCCTTCGGCATCGGTCCGCACATTGAGGCCTTCGACGGTGGCCTGGCCTTCGCTGAGCGGCAGAAGGCCGGTAAGCATCTTGATGATGGTGGTTTTGCCGCTGCCGTTCGGACCGAGGAAGCCGAAGATTTCGCCTTTTTCCACGCGGAAGCTGATGTCGTTCACGGCCGTGAAAGCGCCGAAGCGGCGGACCAGGTGCTCGGCGGAGATGGCGGCGTCCGCGGGGATGCTGGGCTGTGCCATGGCGTTCAGCTGGCGGCCTTCAGCTTCACATCCGCGGCCATGCCGGCGAGGACCTGGCCCGAAGGATCGCTGATGCGGACTTTTACGCCAAAGACCTGGTGCACGCGCTCTTCGCGGGTCTGCACATTGCGGGGAAGAAATTCGGCTTGTTGGTTGATCTGCTCAACAACGCCCTCGAAAACCTTGTGGGCAAAGGAGTCCACGCGAATCTCCGCTTTTTGTCCAAGCTGGACATGGCCGATCTCAGTTTCCGGTATGTAGATGCGCACGTAGATCTGGTCGCGTTCTAGCAGCGTGGCGATGGGGGTGTTTGGTGCGATCAGGTCGCCGGGGCGAACGTCGAGAACTTCCACCGTGGCAGCGCTCGGCGCGACAACCTGGCGCTCGCGGAAGCGCGCTTCGTCGTACGAGTAGGCTGCTTTGGCAAGATCGACGTCCTCGCGGCGATTTCCGTGTTCGAGTTTTTCTAGCGTGGCTTCGGTCTGTTGGTATTTGGCTTTGGCCGAGGCAATTTCTTCCGGGCGGTATCCGAGCTGGAGTTCATCGAGCTTGTGCTGAGCATTCTGCTGCTGCGCCAATGCAACTTTCCAGGTGGCTTCGGCCGTATCGCGCTGCTGCTTGGAGACCAGATCTTTTTCTGCCAACGCCTGGTAACGGTCGAAATCGGCGTGCGCGCGAATCTCTTCGGCCCGGGTGCGGTCGAGGTCGGCTTTGGCGGCGTCGATGTCCTGCTGGCGGTAGCCGTTCTCGCGCTGCTCATAGTCGGCCTTGGCTTGGGCCGCGGTCGCGCGGGCTTCGGCAATTTCTTCCGGCCGGAAGCCGCGAGCGGCTTTTTCCGCACTGGCTTTGGACTGCTCCATTTGCGCCTGCATCTCCTTGTCGTCGAAGGTGATCAGGACTTGGCCAGGCTCTACTTTATCGCCTTCGTGGACGAGAACCTGGTCGATGCGTCCCCCCACCTTCGAACCAACGCGAATGTTTCTGGCCTCTACCGTGCCCGAACCTTCGAGGCCGTCTTCTTTGCGGAACCAGCCGCCGAAAACGGCCACGCTGGCCACAATGGCCACGACTGCCAAAAGGATGAGGATGCGTTTCCGATTCACGGGCTAGGCCTCTCCCTGGGAAGAATTTGCTTGGCCCGCCGGTCGCCGGGTTTCGCGCGGGGAAAGGCCATGCCAGAGCAGGTCAAAGGCCGCGTGGACACGCTCGGGAAGGGAGCTGTCGCCCCAGACGGACCACATCAAGAGTGTGCCGAGAACGGTCTGGCGAAAGACATGAGCGATCTCGCCGGCGGGCAGATCATTGCGAATCTCCCCGCGCTTCTGACCGGCTTCCACCAGCTTCGTGAGCAGGGCGTGACCGCGCTCGTGGTTGCGGCGCATGATTTCGCGGACCGAGGGCGAGGAGAGATTGGCCTGCAGCAAGGCGCGGATGATGGACGGGTTGCGAGCCGGCTCAGAAGTCATATTGAGGCTGAGAGAACGAAGGAACGAGGGCATGGGCTGGTTGCTCTCAAGTACTACGTCGACGGCGGCCTGCAGCTTACCAATCTGCATGTCGCTGAAGGCCACGAGGAGGTGTTCTTTGCTGGGAAAGTAGTTAAAAAAGGTGCCTTTGCCGACGTCCGCTGCTTCGGTGATGTCTTCAACGGTGGTCTCGGCAAACCCCTTTTCCGCGAAAAGGTCGAGGGCCGCGCGGAAGAGGGCCTCGCGAATGACGGCACCGCGCCTCGCGCGGCGGTCGGCAAGGGGCGAGGTGCGGTCGGAAGCGTCGGCTTGCGGAACGATGGTCAATGACCTATACCCATATATGACTATAGGTCAAACAGGCAGAAAAGGCCAGCGCGAACCTTCGCAGGCTTGCCGAAAAAGGCCAACGCCCCGAAAGGGACTCGGGGCGTTGGGCGCAATGGCTGGCTTTTGGCGAACTGCCTTAGTCGCGATTCGCGGCCGAGATGTTCTTGGGCGACTTGTGGTCGAGGTAAGACAGCATCGGTTGCGCAGGAGGAGGAACGTTGGTATCACCTTTAAAGATGATGTCCTCGGCGCTCAGTTTGGTGCCGTAGACGCGTTCATTGGCATCGTTGTCGGGGCGAACCGTCGAACCTTCCAGAGATATGCCGGCGAAAGCTCCGCGCGCGCGCGAGTAGCTCAGTACCTCGGCGCGAAGCGTGACATCGGATTCAGCCGAAGCGCTGCGCCCGACGGGTCCTGCGGCGACGGATGCATCACCACCGAGCTTCACTTTGCTGTGCAGAATGGAGTGGGCTCCGCGGCCGTTCATAACCAGCAGGACGAAATCTGTTGCTTCTCCGCCGATCTGAAATCCGAAGCTGCCGCCCTCAAGGGCCATCATAGAAGGCGCGCTCCAGGGACCGGAAAAGTGCTCTCCGGTACGGCAGGTCATCACCCCGCGTCCATAGCTGCCGCCGACAACAAAGGCGGCCTTAAGAACGGACGGGAAGACGATGATGCATTCTGCTTTGTCGATGAGATCTTGCGGGATATCGTCTGGGATATCCATGATCTCTTTGACGACGCGCCCAGCGTTGGCGATGCGGTCGGCTTCTTTTTCGTCGTCTCGCGCTGAAGAGGCTGCGGGCAAGCCAAACATCAAAAGCCCAAGACCTAGCGCACATAAAGATTTCATAATCATAATCTCCTGTTCAGATTTGGGACCGATTCCATCGAAAAGGTGCTTGGCAGGCGCGCCCGAAGGAAGGAAAACATCCTAGACCGCCGACCAGCTCTGGATCCTCCCGCGTTTTACGAGCGACGCTCAAAACCGGGCCGGAACGAGTGGTCCATGCTCTTCGACTATACTTTCACCATGCACACTCTAGCGAAAGGGGCCCGGAACCGTGAATAGGGTGAAAGCGGTATATGTGCCCTGGCTGTCCGTTATGGCCCTGGCCGCATTTTCATTCTTCGCAACGCCATGCGGGGCCCAGAACAACATGCGCCCCGCGGCGGTCAGCACTCCCGGCAGCAAACAAACGCCAAAGCCGCGAGCCCAGCTGACCGCCAGCCAGAGACGATACCGGATCCGCGCGGATCGCTTGCTCGATGAAGGAATCGCGGGTCAGGGACAGTGGGGAGCGCTGGTCGCGGACGCGGCCACGGGCGAAATCTTGTACCAGCGCAACTCCGACAAATATTTTGTGCCGGCATCCAATATGAAGCTGCTGACGACCGCCATGGCCCTGGCAAAATTAGGATCGGACTATCGTTTTCGCACTACGCTAGAAACGCGCGGGGCGCTTTCCGCGGACGGCACACTGTCGGGCGACGTAATACTTGTCGGGCGGGGCGATCCGAATCTTTCAAACCGCCGATTTCCCTTCGCGGGCAAAGAGGAGTTTGACGGTGTGCCTGAACGAGTCCTCGGCGAGCTGGCCGACGCCGTCGTGGCGCGCGGCGTAAAGGCCGTCTCCGGCGATGTGGTGGGCGACGACAGCTATTTTCCTGCCGAGCGTTACCCGAGCGGATGGGAAATTGACGACATGGTCTGGGAGTACGGCGCGGCGATATCGGCGATCGTGGTGAACGACAACACCGTTAAGGTGACCCTGACGCCCGGAGAGCATGCCGGAGACGCCGTGCCGGCCGAAGTGTGGCCGCCGACAACGGATTTTATGGTGGAAAATCACGTGCTGGCCTCCGGCCCGGATGTGAAGCCGGACCTGCGGCTGACCCGCGACCCGGGAAGCAACGTGGTGGTGGTCACGGGAACCCTGCCCGCGCGCAGCATGCCGCGAATGCTGGTGCTGGCGATCGAAGAACCGGCACGGCACGCCGCAGCGCTGCTCAAACAATTGCTTGAAGAGCGCGGCGTGGCGGTAAGCGGCGTGGCGCGCGCGGTGCACGAGAGCCTTTCGCTGCCGGGCGAACCCGTGGTTCTCGCCGAGCACAAATCGGTGCCCCTCGGCGACTCCGTGAAGCTGGTGAACAAGATCAGCCAGAACTTGCACAGCGAGATGTACCTGCGCACCACGGCGCGACAGGGCGGAGTGTGGAAAACGCCGGAAGAGCTGGCGCAATTCCCGCAGAGTTTTTACAGCGAGGCGGGCATCGTTAGCGGCGACGTGGTGCAGGCGGACGGCTCGGGACTCTCGCGGCATGACCTCGTGACGCCGCGCGCGCTGGTGGCCATGCTGCGTTACGCCGAGCAGCAGCCGTGGTTCAGCGCCTACTATGATTCGCTGCCCACGGCGGGCGTCGATGGCACGCTTGAAGACCGCATGAAAAATACCGCCGCGGTGGGCAGGATTCACGCCAAGTCCGGCTCGCTCGAACACGTGCGCACCCGCTCGGGCTATGCGGAAACGGCCAGCGGGCGGCGCCTGATTTTTTCTTTTATGGGCAACAATCAGGCGGGCAGAGGTCATGAGGCCACGGACGTGCTCGATGGCTTGTGCGTGGCCCTCGTCGAGGAGTGGGCGGCGGGCGCTCCGGTAAAAACCGTGCCACACGCGTCGCGCCAGTGAACGCTGACCGAGGCTCGAGATGAGCAGGGGATCAATTTCAAGCGAAAGCGGGCAGTTGACGTAAACATGTCGCGAACCGCCGAAGACGTACTCGAATTCGACCAGCTGCGCGAGTTGTTGCGTTTGCGCACCACCTGCGCGCCCGGGCGGCGCGCTGTGGATGCCCTGCGCTTCAGCCGGGACCGCGAGGCTCTCGAGGCGGAGTTTCTCCTCATCGGCGAAGCGCGCGGGTGGCTAGAGAGGGGGCGCGAGCTGGGCTTCGGCGCGCTGGCCGATCCGCAGGATTGGCTTGCCAAGCTCGAAGGCCTGGGCATTGTTCTCGAGGCCAGGGAGTTGCTCGACGCGGCAACGCTGCTGGAAACCGCGACCTGGCTGAGGCAGCAGTTCCGCGAGGAAGCCGCGCAATTTCCGCTCCTCGCGCGCCGCGCGTCGCTCGGGGATTTTCGCGAGCTACACGCGCTCCTGCGCCGCTCGGTGTTGCCCGGCGGAGAAATCAGCGATGAGGCTTCGCAGGGCCTGCGCCGCATTCGCCTGAGCATCGCAGGAACGCGCGACGCCATTCAGAAAACCCTGAAGCAGATCTTGCGCTCGCGCAACGCCGAGGCTGGCGAAGACTACGTGACGCTGCGCAACGATCGCTTTGTCATCCCCGTGCGCGCGGAAAATCGCCGCAGCGTTCCGGGCGTAGTGCATGGCGCGAGCGGCACCGGGCAGACCGTGTTTCTTGAACCGCTCGAAACGCTCGAAAGCAACAATCAACTGGTGCAACTTGCCGAAGATGAAGCGGTCGAGATACTGCGCATTCTGCGAGCCCTCACCGCGCGATTAGCGGCGGTTCGCGAGCCTTTGCTGTCCGCCGCGGAAAGTATCGCGCACCTAGACAGCGTCTTTTCCCGGGCGCGTTTTGCGCGCGATTTCGATGCCAGCATGCCGGAGTTTTCCGAGCTGCTCGAACTGCGCCTCGAACGCGCTCGTCACCCGGTTCTTGAAGACAAATTGCGCCGCGAAAATCGCGAAATCGTGCCTATGACGCTGGCGCTTGACGGCGAGGAACGAGTCCTGGTCATCAGCGGACCGAATACGGGCGGCAAGACCGTGGCTCTCAAGACCACTGGGCTGGCCGCACTGTCCGCACAGTCGGCGATTCCCGTGGCCGCAGACCGCGCCGTGCTGCCGCTGTTTGATCATGTTTTGGTGGATATTGGAGACCAGCAGTCGATTGCCGCGGACTTATCCACCTTTTCCTCGCACATGCTCAATTTAAAATCCATTCTCGCGGTGGCCACGGAGCGCTCCCTGGCCCTCGTCGATGAAATGGGCACGGGAACGGCACCCGAGGAGGGTGCGGCGCTGGCCGTGGCGCTGCTCGATGAATTCCGCGAGAAGCGCTGCATGGTGCTGGCCACCACGCACCACGACCGCCTGAAAGCCTATGCTTCCGCGACCCCCGGGGTGCTCAACGCCGCGGTCGAATTCGATGATGTAAATCTTCGCCCGACGTTCCGGCTCATGGTTGGCGTGCCGGGCGGTTCAAGCGGCATCGCCATTGCGGAGCGCCTGGGATTGGCGGCGGGGATTATCGAGCGAGCGCGCGCGCTTTTGACGCCGGAATCGCGCGAGGCCGCGGATTTGATCGCCTATCTGCACCGCAGCCGCGATGAACTCGACCGCATGCAAAAACAGATGGCCGGGGAGCGCCAGGCGCTCGAAGAGGAGCGTACAAAATTACGGACCGCATGGCTTGAACGGCAGCAGCAGAGGATCAAGGATCTCGAAACTCAGTTTGCGGAAATGCAGAAGCGCTTCGAAGAGAACGTGGCCCGGGTCGTCGAAGCCGTGAAAGAACGGGAGCTGCGGGCGTCGCTTGAGAAGAGTACGCGGCGGAAAGTACAGGAAGTGCGCGGCGAGGCGCGCGAAGAGCTGAACGCCGCACTGCTCAAGACGATTTCCGAGTCGCAAAGCGATCTCGGATCGGCCCCGGCGGGGCAGAACGCCATCACCCCGGAGATGTTAAAACCCGGCGCGCGGGTGCGGGTGCGCGGATTCAGCAAGCCCGTAACTCTGCGCCGCGTCGACGGCACCGCTGCGGAAATTGAGGCCGGGCCGCTGCGCATGAAGGTTCGCGTCGATGAAATTGTGGGCATCGAGGCGGCGGCGCCCGGAAAGACTCGCGAACTGGCCGGTGCGTTGCAGAATGTCAGCGTCAGCTCGGCGCCAGGGGGGAGCCTGGGTGCCGGCGAACTGAACGTCATCGGCATGCGCGTAGAGGAAGCCACGGAGCGGGTCGATAAGTATCTCGATGAAGCGGCGCTCGCGCATCACAGCCGGGTTCGCATCATTCACGGACACGGGACGGGAGCCTTGCGCAAGGGCATTGCAGCGTTTCTGCGGGGCCATCCGCTCGTTGAGCGCTCTGCATTCGAGTCCGAAGAACACGGGGGCCGCGCCATCACCGTCGTCGATCTGCGCACCTAGCCTGCCCGCGAGCCGGCCGGCGAGTCGTTGTAGACTCCGCGCCGGGTTTAGGAAACGAGATTTATGGCCGAAGCCGGATCATTTACCGAGCGCGTCAAACAGCAGGCGGACATCGTCCGCGTGGTGGGTGAATACGTCCGCCTGAAAAAAACCGGCAAGGATTTCAGCGGCCTTTGTCCTTTTCACCAGGAGAAGACTCCGTCGTTTACGGTCTCGCCCGTCAAGCAGATTTTCTACTGTTTTGGTTGTGGCAAAGGCGGCGACGTTTTCAGTTTCGTGCGGGAAATGGAGAAATGCGAATTTCCCGAGGCGCTGCGAATCGTCGCAGAAAAATGTGGCATCGCTCTGCCCAGCCCGCGCGAGCGCTCCCCCGAAGAGCGCCACGAGAATCAGCAACGCGCGCTGATTCTCGAGATGCACCGCGCGGCCCAGGCTTTCTATACCAAGCAGCTTGAAAGCACTCCCGAGGGCCGCGTGGCCAGCGCCTATCTCGAGGACCGCGGCCTCGAGGTGCGAACCATCGAGCAGTTCGGAATGGGCTACGCGCCGAGCGGAGGCGATGCGCTGCTGCGCCACTTGCGTCCCAAATACAAAGACGAAAAATTGCTGGCGGCTTCCGGCCTGATTTCGCGCGACCAGAGCGGGCGGCTGTTTGATCGCTTCCGGCGGCGCATCACCTTCCCGATTGCCAATGAAGGCGGAAAGATTGTGGCCTTCGGCTGCCGCGCGCTCGGCGACGACCAACCCAAATACCTGAACTCGCCGGAAACGCCGATTTATTCCAAGAGCCACGTGCTCTATCACCTCGATCGCGCCAAAGAGGCTCTGCGCCGGCAGGACTTCGCCATTCTGGTCGAAGGCTATATGGATGCCATCGCCGTGGCCCGCGCGGGGATCAGCAACGTGGTGGCAAGTTGCGGCACGAGTCTGGCCGAGCCGCAGATTAAGCTGTTGGCGCGCTTCACCAAGCGCGTGATTGTGAATTATGACCCGGATAGCGCGGGACAGGCGGCCACCGAGCGCTCCGTGGCCCTGCTGCTCGAGCAGGACTTTGAAGTCAAAGTGCTGGCGCTGCCGTCCATCGGCGAGAAAAAGGCCGATCCCGATTTATTCATCCGCGAAAAAGGCGCTGAGGAATATCTGAAGTTGCTAAGACTTGCCCCGCCCTATGTGGACTACTTGATTGCCCGCGCACGGCAAATGGATATGACCACGGGCGAGGGAAAATTGCGGGCCGTCAATTTTTTGCTGCCTTACCTGCAGAAGATACCCAATAAGCTCTTGCGTTCCGAGTGGGCCACGCGCATTGCCCAGCAGTTGCGTCTCGATGAGCCGGTATTGCGCGCCGAGCTCGGCAGGGCCGCGAAGGAACGGCGCAGTGAACTGAAGGCCCAGCCTGAAATGCTCAGCCGCCTGGCCAAGCCCGTCGAGCGCCGCCTGATTCGCATGCTGGCGGACGCTGAGGATTTCAAGGTCGAGCTGGCTCGCCGCCTGCAGCAGGACCGGCTGTACCAGGGCATGGAAGCTGAAAAAATCATCGCCGCGATGATTGGCGCAAATCTCGCGGCCGAGCCCCTCAGCACCGCCGAGGTCGCCGCAACGCTCGAAGCGCGCGACCGGCGGCTGTTTTTTGAAGTGCTCTTTGAAGAAGAGGATGTCGCGACCTGGGAAGAGGCCGAGAGCTGCCTGGCGGCCCTCGAGCGCAGACAGGTCGAGCATGCCGTGGCGCAGGTCCAACGCGATATCGAGGCCCAGCCGGCGGGCGCCAATCTGCGAGGTTTGCTGGAGCGGAAGCAGGACCTGATGCGCAGGCTGGCCGCGCACTCAGAGAACTAAAAAAATAAAAAAGCTCGCTGGTCGAGAAAACCAGCGAGCCTCAGAGTGACGTAAGAGAATTCGTCGAAAAGCGGTTTAGCGCTTTGCGAGAACCAGGCAAAGACCGAGCAAGCCCATGCCGGAAGCCAGTAGCGTAAGCGAGGCGGGCTCGGGAACTTCAACGCCCACCGGCGGCGCATCCGCCAAGGCTACGCCGTTTTCAGCGATGTAGAAAGCGAAGCCACTCGGGATAGGATCGCCGCCAAAGAAGCTTACGTTGACCACCTGACCCAAGACGAAGGGTCCGGGGGTCGCGGCGCAGTCGTTGCCGTCAAGGTGCGTGTCGCCCGGCGCGTTGTCGCAGGCGATGGTCTGCCCGACAAGCGCTGCATTCACGGTAAAGCCGAAGTTCAACTCGTTGATGGCAGCTCCCGTCTGGTTGAGGAACGCGAGGCAAGCGGCGTCGCCGCTAAAACCCGTGTTGGCAAACACGGCGTCCCCGCAGTTCGCCCAGTCTACGGTGTAATCCACACCGGTACTCTGGATAAGATTGAGAGTTCCGAGCGTCGCCGGTTGCGGATCGAAGATGACGTGAATGTCATCGGCGAATGCGGCACCCGAAAAAACCAGAACGAGCGCGGCTAGCATTACTAGTCGAAAATATTTCATAAATTTTTGTGTACAGCTTTCTCCACGGATTTGCTACTGCGAATAGGGTATACGAGTTCCCGGCAGAGTCAATAAAAAATGCGGGTACCACGGGTTACATTTTGATAGTAATGGTACTCAAATTCCAGAGTCTCTAGAGTGCCAAAAAAGTGCTCAATTTGTGCAATTTACGCGACCTCGGCGACTTTCTACAGCTTCCCGAATTCGGCCTTCGCTTCCTTCAAAATCGGGGCCCCGGAATCGCCATCTTTCCACAGCCCCAGAAAGGTGTCGTAGGCCTGGCGGGCCGAAGCTTTGTCGCCCCCTATGACGCGCGACCGTCCGAGTTCGAGCCGGGCGAGCGAGCCCAGGGGAAAATTGACCACCAGGCCAGCATGATCGATGATTTTCTGGAATTCGACCGCGGCCTGCTGTCCAAGCCCCTGCTTTAAGAAGGCCAAGCCCCGCACGTAGATCGGGTACATGGTACAGAACTGAAATTGCGTGGGTTGCCCGAGCTCGTAGACCGAGGCGGGCTGCAGCAGGTCCACGGCTTTTCGGCCGTCGCCCTTGCTGAGGGCGATCGCGCCCCGGATGGTCGGGAGCCAGTAGCCCTGGATCATGGTGTCCAGGGGAGAATCGCGGTCGAGCTTGTCGGCCAGTTGTTCGGCCTTGGCCGCATCGCCGATGCGCGCCAGAGCCAAGCCGACCATAAGCTCGACGTCGCGCCCGGGAGACATGGTTAGGGCCTCCGTGGCAGCCTGCCGGGCGGCGGCGAGATTGCCGAATTCAGCTTCGCGCAGCGCCTCATTGGCCTTCCAGGCGGCAGCGGTTTCGCTGGCGTCCGCGTGTTTGGCGGAATCGACGGCGCGTCCAGACAGGGCGTTGGCGGCGGCGAGGCGTCCGGCATAGGCCTCGGTGTCGGATTGCGCCGAGAGCAAGGTATCCTCCGCGCCGGGTTTTCCCGCAGCCCAGTCAACCTGCTCCTTCATCGCGGTTTCGTCATGTTGCAGAAAAGCCAGGGCATAGCGGGCCAGGCGGAGTGCCGCGCCGTCCAGTTTGCGGGCTTGCGATTGATCCCAGGCGTTTTTCGCGTCATCCAGGCGGCTCAGCGAGCAGTACGCGCCAATGAGGTTGGCGTAGGCGGCCGCGCTGTTGGGCTTGATTTGCAGGGAAGCTCGCATCTCCTCAACGGCCTTTTCATACTGCCCCAGAATGATGTAGTTGACGCCCAGATTGCCGTGCGGAACGTAATCCCCCGGATAATCGCTTAGCCATTGCGAATAGCTGTGGTCGGCCTTTTCGATTTCACCGGTCACGTAGCTGTAGTAGCGGCTTTCAAAGTCGAAGCGCTCGCGCTCGCTGACCCTGTCGCGCAACTCGTAGGCTTTCTTGTAGTTCGCGGTGGCGAGACTGGTCTGGCCGAGGTTGCTGTAAACCGATCCCAAGGAAGCGTAGGCTTGCGCAAAGTTGGGATCGAGTTCGAGCGCGCGCTTGTAAAAGGGCACGGCCGCGGATTCGCCTTTTTCCCGCGAATTTCTCCGCCCATCGCTAAAGGCTTTGAGGGCTTCAAGCGAAGAGGTGGTGGCCTGGTCGACGGGCTTGCTCAAACGTTCGACCGAGGCCAGCGATTCGCCCAATTTTTCGCGGAGGTTGTCGCCGGCTGTGCCGAGAGCCTTAAGAACGCGATCACGATTTTCCGCCTGGGCATCGGCGTTGGCCAGGACATCACCGCTTTGGCAGTCAATGGCCTTCAGTCCGATCAGATACTGGCTTCCGACGCTCACGATGGAACCGGCTAAAACGGCGCGGCTGTCGGTACGCACGCAGACCTCGCGAGCCACGTCCTGGGTAAGCTGTTCGGTCGGCTGCTTGTTCATCATCTTGAGGGTGGAGGCAACTTTCTGATCCGAAAGGACATTGAGGAAAGGCGACTGGGCCAGTTGAATACCGAGAGCCTGCTTGAGCGTGTCGTCAAAGACCGTGTCCTGCGTCCGGTTGGAGAAATCGGCCAGGACCACGGTGTCGCGATTGCTCAGCTTGCCGGCGCCGTGCGGCTGCAGAAACCAGTAGACTCCGCCGCCAATGAGAACCGTCAGGACGACCAGGGCTGCAACAAGAATCTTCCAGGGGAACTTCTTCGGTGGCTCTTCGTCCAGGGCTTCCTCGAACTCGCCAATTTCCTCGACTTCATCGTCGACCGTGCGCGCTGCGGCGGTTTTGCTCGAGGAGGAGCGAACCGCGACTTTGACGGATGTTTCCGTCTTGAGAGCGGCAGCCGAGGCGGCGCGTTGGCTCTTTGAGGAAGGGCGGCGCACGGCCGTCCTGGTCGTGGGTTTGGCGTCGACCGGCTCCGGGCCATCGGGCAAATCCGTGAACGTGGAGGTCTGGCCGGAGGAATTGCGCTGCAAACGCTTGAGTTCCGCGCGCAATTCCGAGGCATGCTGGTAGCGCAGGTCGCGATCCTTCTCGAGGGCCCGGCTGATGATGTTGCTCAGCTCATCCGGCATGTCCGGGTTGTAACGCAGGGGCGATTGCGGGGGGCGATTGAGAATCTCCGCGAAAATGACCCCGGTCGTATCACCGCGGAAGGGCAGTACCCCCGTGGCCATCTCATAGAGAACCACGCCAAAGGAAAAAATGTCGCTCCGGGTGTCGAGATCCTTGCCGCGGACCTGCTCGGGGGACATGTACGCGACGGTACCGACGGCGGTGCCTGGACTCGTCAGGTGTTCCGTGTCGACGCCCATGGTAACGGTGGCATCGGAAGGTGCGCCCGCAGACGAGCCGGGTTGCGGTTTGATCATTTTGGCGAGGCCAAAGTCCAGAATCTTGGCGTGGCCGCGTTTGGTGATGAAAATGTTGGCGGGCTTGATGTCGCGATGCAGGATGCCCTCAGAATGGGCGGCGTCGAGGGCATCGGCGAGGTCGATGGAAATTTCGACGATGCGCGGCACGTCGAGAGTGCCCGCTGCGATAAGGTACTTAAGTGTCACACCGTCAAGGTGTTCCATGGCGATGAAGCGCTTGCCTTCGTGTTCGCCAATTTCGTAAATGGTGCAGATGTTCGGATGATTGAGCGCCGAGGCGGAACGGGCTTCGCGGCGGAAGCGTTCCAGCGAAGCGGGGTCCTGGGCCATTTCTTCGGGAAGGAATTTGATGGCCACAAAGCGGCCGAGTTCCGTATCCTCGGCCTTGTAGACGACACCCATGCCTCCGCCGCCCAGTTTGTCGACGATGCGGTAGCGAGAAATCGTTTGACCGATCATGGGTGCGCTTTAAGGTCCGCGGGCGCTCCCTGACGCCGTTGGTCCGTTGGCAATACGCCGTTTGTTCCTGAATCCCTCGTGACTGGAGATGATATGTGCACTAGGCAACGCGAGTCAAAGGTGTAAGACGGGGCATCTCATGGCGTTGGGGCCAAAACCGTCGTGGGCCCTTTGGCTTGGCCCTAAACAAAGGCGCGGGCGTAAGCTGACGCTTGTCAAGCATCGAACCCCGCGCGAATCAGAGTACCGCGCCCGCGCGCGCTCATGCCGCGAGCGGGTTGCGCGGGTCATGCTTGGCTCCTGACTTCTCGCCAGGACCCGGCACGGAAATTCCCCGGGGGGAACGCCCCTTCAAGAGAATCGCAAAAGAAACCCGAATTAAATGATTGACGGAATACGACTTAAACGTGTAGCGTAATAGGGTTTCGCGAGTATCGTTTTTGTCCCTAAATGCATCTATATAGAAGTGTTTCTCCGCACTTTTCCGGGCATCGGACGCGACAAAAAACTGGCGCGGCGGAAGCGGGCGGACGTTGGGCGCAGGGCATGCTCTTCACGAAACAAGGGGTAAGGAAATCATCGGCATTTCGCGGATGAATGCGAGAGCCTGTTTTCGCCACGCTTGCGCGGGGCCGGCTGGCTGCGTACCCGGCATTTAAAGATTTTAAAGATTCATAGACGGGCAGGGATTGAGACTGGGAGGGCTTCGTGGCCGCAGTAGGTTTGGAAGAAAAATATGAAGCGGTAAAACAGCTCATTGTTGTGGGCAAAGAGCGCGGCTATCTGCTTTACGATGAGGTGAACGATTCGCTCCCCGCGGAAGTGCACTCTTCGGAAGAGATTGACGATTTACTGACCACCTTTGAGCGCAACGGCATCGAGATTTACGAAGATCAAGCCTCGGCCAAAGCCGCGCGCGCGGTCGAAGTGTCTGCCGAAGCCGGAGATCGCGACGAAGTTCGCAAAGACGATGTGCACTCCGACGAAGGCAGCAGCGAGCTCGATTTAACGCCCGGTTCGCTCGAGAAGACCAACGATCCGGTGCGCATGTATTTGCGCGAAATGGGCACGGTGCCCTTGCTGACGCGCGAAGGCGAAGTGACCATCGCCAAGCGCATCGAGCGCGGGCAACTGGTGGTGATGAAGTCCATCACCCGGTCGCCCATCGTGATCAAGGAACTGATCGCGGTTGGCGAGGATTTGCGGCAGGGCGCGCGCTCCATCAAAGAGATCGTCATTTTCGACGACGAAGAGCTGACCGAAGAAAAAATCGCCAACAAGACCAAGCAGACCCTGAAGTACATCGAGAAGATCGCCAAGCTCTACGACACGGCGCTCAAGCAGGCGGTGAAGCTCGACAAGACCCCCAAAGCAAAAAAGAAGCAGTACATTCGGGCCAAGTGGGAAGTGGCGCGAACGCGTGTGGAAATTTCGCTGGCCATCCGCGACATCGATTTCAACCTGTTCGAGAAGAAGCGCCTGATCGACAAGATGCGCGGCACGGTGGAGCGCCTGCAGTCGCTTGAACGCGAAGCCGGACGGCTCGAGCGCCGCGCCGACGTGGCCAAAGGCGACGTGGCCGCGGAAGCGCGCAAGGAATTACGCACGCGGCGCACGGAACTGAAAGACATCGAAGACGCCAGCGAAGTGGGCCTCACGGAACTGAAGCGCACGCTGACCTTCATTCACCGCGGAGAAGCCGAAGCCGAGCAGGCCAAGAAGGAACTGATCGAGGCCAACTTGCGCCTGGTGGTGTCCATCGCCAAGAAATATACCAACCGCGGTTTGCAGTTCCTCGATTTGATTCAGGAAGGCAACATCGGCCTCATGAAGGCCGTGGACAAGTTTGAATGGCGCCGCGGGTATAAATTTTCGACCTATGCGACCTGGTGGATCCGCCAGGCTATCACTCGCGCCATCGCCGATCAGGCGCGCACCATCCGCATCCCGGTGCACATGATCGAGACCATCAACAAACTGGTGCGCACGAGCCGGCAGCTGGTGCAGGAACTCGGGCGCGAGCCGACCAGCGAAGAGATCGCCAAGCGCATGGACATCCCGGTGTCCAAGGTGCGCAAGATTCTAAAAATCGCGCAGGAGCCGATTTCGCTGGAAACCCCGATTGGCGAGGAGGAAGATTCGCATCTGGGCGACTTCATCGAAGACAAGGCCGTGGTTTCGCCTTCCGATGCGGTGATCAACCTGAACCTGAAGGAACAGACCTCTTCGGTGCTGAAGACCCTGACGCCGCGCGAGGAAA
>JBEKSZ010000095.1:0-21231 GCA_049516615.1 Candidatus Acidiferrum sp.
AGCTCGCGAGGCGGCCATTCAATTTTTCAAGACCGCCAACCCGCAGGACGAATTTTTCCTGGTGAGCTTTAATGAACGCGCCGAACTCACCAGTGAGTTCACCAACAGCGTGGAAGACTTGCAAAGCCGCATGCTGCTCACTTCCCCCAAGGGACGGACGGCGCTGCTCGACGCCATCTATCTCGGGCTCAGCGAAATGCGTAGTGCACACAACGCCAAGCGCGCCTTGCTCATCTTGTCCGATGGGGGCGATAATCACAGTAGATACAACGAAGGCGATATCAAACGCCTGGTGAAAGAAGCCGATACTCAGCTCTACGCCATCGGCATCTTTGATCCTGTCGGCTATCGCAATCGCACGCTGGAAGAGGGCAACGGTCCGTCCTTGCTCAGCGAAGTCACGGAATTGACGGGCGGCCGCGTCTTTCCAGTGGAAAAGCTGGAGGATCTGCCGGACATCGCTTCCAAGATCGGCATGGAGCTGCGAAATCAATATGTCCTGGGATACCATCCAAGCAACAAAACGCACGACGCCCGCTGGCGCAAGGTCAAAATCAAGCTCCGTGCCCCCCGCGGCCTGCCGCCGCTCACCGTGTACAACAAGACCGGCTACTACGCGCCCAGCCACTGACGGGCCCGCGAATTTCGCGGCCTTTCCTGGCAGGGGAAGCTTTCTGGCGGTCCCCAGGAACATCGCACAACGCGCGCTGCTGGCGCTTGCCAGCGTCTGCTTGCTGGCCGCGACCGCGACCCCGGGGCAATCACCCTTTCCGGTTACCCCGCCTCCCCCGCCGCCCGGTCAAAATCCCGGCGCGCCTATCTCCGTCAGCGTGAATTTAGTGGTGCTGCACACTACGGTCCTTGATGATCGCGGGCGCTTCGCCGAAGGCTTAAAAGAAGAGAATTTCCGCGTCTTTGAAGACAAGGCGCAGCAAAAGCTTTCCGTTTTTAAGCGCGAAGACATTCCCGTGAGCATGGGCCTGGTCATCGACAACAGCGGCAGCATGCGCGAAAAGCGCCCGCGCGTGAACGAGGCGGCCTTGACTCTGGTGCAGGCCAGCAATCCCGACGACGAAGCCTTTGTGGTGAATTTCAACGACGATTTCTACCTGGATTTAGACAAGGATTTCAGCAATAGCATTCCCGAGCTTAAGGAAGCGCTCGAACGCATCGATTCCCGCGGCAGCACGGCGCTCTACGACGCCATTATCGGTTCGCTCGATCACTTGAAGAAGGGTACCAAGGACAAAAAGGTTTTGTTGATCGTCACCGATGGCGAGGACAACACCAGCCGCAACTCACTGGAAAAAACCATCCGCGAAATTCAGCGCACCAACACGGTGATCTACACCATCGGGCTGCTCGGCGATGAAGCCAAGAAATCCAAGAACAAGGCCAAGCGCGCGCTGCAGCAAATCGCCCAGGCTTCAGGCGGCCTGGCTTTCTTCCCGGAAAATGTCGAAGACGTGCACAGCATTTGCGAGCAGGTGGCGCACGACATCCGCAACCAGTACACCCTGGGCTATTACCCCAGCAACGACCGCCACGATGGCAGCTATCGCAGCGTGCAGGTTGACGTCATCCCGCCCCGGGGGCGTGGCAAGCTCGTGGCGCGCACCCGCAACGGCTACTACTCACCAGGCGGCCAGACCTCCGGCAACTAGCCGGCCTTGCCTCGGCCGACCTCCGCGTGCGTCATGGGTGTCAACGTGGCCTGAGGAATTTCGCTTACAAACTTTGCCGTACTTCGCTCGGATCGTCCGGCCTGGGCGCCTGGGCACTGACGGGATATTTCCGGCCGGTAGTTTGGCTCAAGATAAAGAACGAGTTCTGCGATTTCAGAGCCAGTTGCCTTGCGAGCTGTTGACCTTCGGCCAGGGTTGCCGCGGCGCGATGCCATATGGCTGCGCCGTCCTGCAGGACTTCGAAGATATCAAACTCTAAAATCATGGCTTCACCCCTTTGCCGTTTGCTCGTCCGGCAGTTCGGCCCTGCGGGGTCCTCGGGATCCTGCGTTTGCGTGCCGCGCGGGCAGCTTGCTCTAGCTCCCTTTTGGCGATGTCTTTTGCGAGTGCTACGGGAACTTGATCGAATTTAATCACGGGTATGAGCGCCATAGTTTGCTCCTGTTGTGGAGCTCGAAAGTTCGGCGAGCCGCGCCCCACAGAAGTCACCTTAGCAGCGAGCCCGCGATACGGGTGAAGTCTTTAATCTTTTTTAGGGTGTCGGCGGGCGGTTTTGGGGGGTGAACCCCTAAGCGATAGGCGCGCGCACCCAAGGCAACGGTGGCGCAGGTCCCAGAACATGATTGCTTGCATTTTGTGATACGCTGTGATACGTTTACGTTAGTTTAGCTTAAGGCTACGACATCGGGAGAAAAACCATGGCTGCCAAAAGTCCGGCAATGCATTTCAACACCATGATTCAGGCCGACGTTCCCCAGGGACGCAACGGAAAACACAAGGGCGTGGTGACGGCCATACTCGGAGACTTGAAGCAACTGAAGGATGGCGCCGCGCTCAAGGTGCCACTGGCGCAGTTGACGGAGAGCAAAGAGAAGGTGCGTTCAGCGCTGAACCGCGCCACGCGCAAGGCCGGGCTGCGGGTCTCGACGGCCAGCGACGGGGAATTTTTGTACATCTGGAATGAGCAGTAGACGTCGTTGGCAAATCGCGCAAGCCCCGCCCGGTGACGTAAGCAAGCGCCGAGCGGAGCCAGCCTAAGGCTCGTCGGATCGGATTTGCACGAGCGGCCCGACGCGAGGTTGCAAGCGGCCTTCGCCACCCCAGCGGGATGGCTTTACGGTCGTTGAGCGAAGACGGTTTACGGCATTGCCCACGTTGATGGATCCCCGGATGAAATGATCCACCTTCAACGGTCCGGCCACCTTGGCGGTGCGAATCCAGTGCAGGCCGGAACTGATGGCGCAGCCGCATTGCGAGCAGTCCGGGTTGCCGCCGAAAACGCAGGGCTCCACGCGGCTTTTTAGGTCCGCGGAATAATTGACAGAAAGCTTAGCAAACACGCAGTCGTCGGGGTTTTTGGGCGGGAACAGCACCGCCTTGGCCAGATTATCGTTGAACAGCAACTTCGGATACTTCCTGGCTAACCCCGGCAGCTCTGCGGCGAGCATTTCCCGGTCGCGTTGCGTCAAACGCTCCGCGCTGTCTTCGCCGATTTGCGGAGTGTACACGCTGACCCACAGACGGTTTATCTCTTCACGGGCGTTCCAGAATCTTACGTACTCCTGCAAATAACCCGGCCGCTGCAGCATGGGACGGGTGATGGTCCAGTGCACGTTGACTTCGCGACCGACCAGATTCGCGAGAATGCGCTCGTAGGTGGCGGGCTTGCGGCGGACGTCGTGGTGCTCGGGTAGACCGTCGATGGAGACCGCCACCCGCACGCGGGGGAGGCTCATCCACTCCCGAGGAATGGGAATGATGCCGCTGGTGACCACCAGCGTGAAGATGCCCATGTCGCTCAGCGCGGGCAGGATGCGGCTCAGTTCGCGGTGGCGCACGAGCGGTTCGCCGCCGACCAGGGAGACGTGCAGAGGTTGGTGTTTGCGCACCAGGCTTACGACGCCGTCGACCAGGACGTCGCCCCGGAAATCGTTCAGCTCGCGGAGGGTCACGCCGCCACCCAGATGGCTGTCCCCGTAGGCGTAACAACCGGGGCAACTGAGCGGGCATTCGCGGGTAATTTCAATGCTGAGTATGGGTACTTTGCCGGTGAGGATGCGTCCCCAGGCGGCGAAGAGCTGCAGCGCGTCGAGGCTTTGCTTGGCACCGGATGGTGATCCGGTATCCAGTTTTCTTTTATCCCGTGGCACCATGCGAGTTAGATGCAGCTTTTCGCCTCCGCGCCACCTGAGATTGTTCGGCGAGATTTCTTAGTCGGACATGCTTTGCTCGCCCGCCGCTCCGCACGAGCGACAGACTGCCGTCGCCGCGCTTGCGGGCGGGTTACGGTTTGTTTTCTAGTGTATAATTCGCGCGTTTGGCGTTTAGGGGATGTTCATGGCTGCGGAAAAAACTCCGCCGGTGTGGGTGCCGGTCTGTTGCGGACGAGTGATGCGCTATAACGTATTTGGCCGTGAAGATGGCGGCGCTTTTGCCACGCTGGGTTGCCGGATCTGCGCCCGCAGCATCACTCTTGAGCAGGAAGACGTGGAGAAGGTCAAGGATTACGGCGAGCGCGCAGCGGTCGTTCACATGATTGGCTCGCCGCGCCCGCCGACCGAGGATCGCACCAAGACCGTGGCCGACGGTGGTACAAATGAGCCCACTTTATGATCGGTGGGATCGGGGCACGAGCGTGACGCCCGTAATGCGGAACGAGGGAGAGTAGCAGCTAAAGAGTGTCCGCCGCAGACAAGGGGCGTTGCGAAAGACACGCTCGCATTTATTCCTGGTGGTGTACGACAAAGAGTTAGAACCGCGGCGTGACCATGATTGGCGAGACGATCTCTCACTACCGCATCCTGGAGAAGCTGGGCGCCGGCGGCATGGGCGTGGTCTACAAAGCCCAGGACACCCGCCTCGACCGCGCTGTAGCCCTCAAATTCCTGCCCGACAATTTGCTGCATGATCCGCTGGCCCTCGAGCGCTTCCGGCGCGAAGTGCATGCCGCCTCGCACCTCAATCATCCCGGAATCTGCACCATCTACGATGCCGACGAGGAATGCGGCAAACCCTTCATCGCCATGGAATTTATCGATGGCGAGACGCTGCGGCAGTTCATTCAGGGCAAGCCGCTGCCCGTCGAGGTCATGCTGACGCTCGGCATACAACTGGCCGACGCCATCAGCGCCGCCCACGGCGAAGGCATCATCCACCGGGACATCAAACCCGCGAACATTTTTGTGACCCGGCGCGGACAAGCCAAAGTACTGGATTTTGGACTGGCCAAGCTGCTGCCGAAGAGCGGGATTCTGGGCGACACCACGGAGATCTCCCGCGCCAGCCAGCGGAATGTGGCCCCGGCGGGAGGAGCGGGGGCGGCAGCAAAGGCTTCGCCGAGCGGCTCAGAGGACGCGCAGTCCATTGTGGGCGTAATCAGCGGCACGCCATCGTACATGTCGCCGGAACAGATTCGCGGCGACGATCTGGACGCGCGCACCGACGTATTTAGCCTGGGGTTACTACTGTACGAAATGGCTACCGGCAAACAGGCCTTCGGCGGGCAGACGGGCGGAGCGGTGATCGAAGCGATTCTGACCCGGGCCCCGGTGGCCGTCCGCACGGTAAATCCGGAGATACCTGCCGAGCTTGAAGCCATCATCAACAAGGCCGTGCATAAGGATATCGCCCAGCGCTATCAAAGCGCTGCGGACCTCTGCGCGGACCTGGCGGCCGTCAAGCGCGGTCTCGAGACCGGACATACCGTAGCCACGGTAATGGCCATGCCGGCCCAGGGGCGCGCGGGGGTGTGGCGGAGCAAAAGCCTGGTCGTCGGACTAGCGAGCGTTGCAGTGCTTGCCGCGGCGATTGGCGGCTGGCTTTACAAAACACGCCAGGCGCGCGCGCTCGCCGATACGGACACCATCGTGGTCGCGGACTTCGTCAATAAAACCGGCGACCCGGTTTTCGACGATACCCTGCGGCAAGGCTTGGCGGCGCAACTGCAGCAATCGCCGTTTCTGAATTTGCTTTCCGAACAAAAAATTCAACAGACGCTACTCCTTATGGGTCGGACCGCAGACACCAAGCTCACGCCGGAGATCGCCCGGGACATATGCCAGCGTTCAGGCAGCAAAGCTTATTTGAGCGGAACCATTTCAAATCTCGGAACTCAGTACGTCATCGGGGTCAACGCCGTCAGTTGCCAGACGGGAGATTCCCTGGCGCGCCAGCAGGTGACCGCGGACAACAAAGAGAAAGTACTGAAGGCGCTGGACGAAGCCACCACCCAGCTGCGCGAGCGGCTCGGCGAATCACTGAAGAGCATTCGCACGCTGGATACCCCCATCGAGGAAGCCACCACGCCGTCGCTTGAGGCGTTGCAGGCCTACAGCCTCGGCCGCAAGACCATGATGGGCAAGGGCGATTACAGCGCGGCCGTGCCGTTGCTCGAACGGGCCATTACCCTCGACGGGCGTTTCGCCATGGCCTACGCCCTGCTCGGCACGTGCTACAGCAACCTCGGCGAAAGAAACCTGGCCGAAGAGAATAGCCAGCACTCCTACGCGCTGCGCGGACACGTCAGCGAGTGGGAAAGGTTTTATATCGAGTCGCATTATTACCATTTTGCCACCGGGGATCTCGAGAGAGCCCGGCAGGTCTATGAAACGTGGGCGCAGACCTATCCGCGGGAATACGTGGCGCGGGCCAACCTCGGAGACATTTACCTCAAGATTGGGCAGTACGAAAAATCCATGACCGAAGAGCAGGAAAGCATACGGCTGGCGCCGACGGTGTCCTTGGGCTATGCCAACCTCGTAGAAGCCTATACCCGCCTCAACCGTTTTGGCGATGCGCGCCGGACCGTCGACGAGGCCATCGTCAAGAAAGCCGATTCGCCGAATCTGCACTTTTACGCCTACAATTTGAGTTTCCTCGAGCAGGACGCGGAAAACATGTCCGAGCAGGTGACCTGGGCCGCGGGCAAGTCCCGCTATGAAAATATAATGTTGTACCTCGAGGCCGATGTGGCCGGGTACCGCGGCAAACTGGCGAGGGCCCGGGAATTCTCGCGCCAGGCGGTGCAGTCCTCTCTCAGCACGGAACAGAAAGAGATCGCTGCGCGGTGCGAAGCGGCGGCCGCCCTGCGCGAGGCTACATTTGGAAACACCGTCGAAGCGCGCCAGCGGGCGGCCGCGGCCATGGCCCTTTCCCGCGGCCGCGATGAACAATTCGTGGCCGGCCTGGCGCTGGCGATGGCCGGCGATGCAGCGGCCGCCCAGTCACTCGCTGACGATCTGGCCAAGCGCTACCCGCTCGACACCGTCGTGCAGTTCAATTACCTGCCGGCCTTGCGCGGCCAACTTGCCCTGCAGCGTTCCCTGACGGCGACCAGGGTGGGGCAAAAACCCATCGAAGCGATGAAGGCGGTTGAGGCCTTGCAGCCGGCCGGACCCTATGAGTTCGGCGCGCTCGGCAACAGTGCGCTCACCATCAGCCTCTATCCTGTGTATGTTCGAGGCAGCGCATATCTTGAAGCGCAGCAAGGCGCTGCTGCGGCCGCGGAATTTCAAAAGATCATCGAACGCCCGGGAGTGGCGGCGGGGGAGTCCATCGGGGCCCTGGCATACCTCGGCCTGGGGCGCGGTTATGCGATGAGCGGCGATCCTTTAAAGGCCAAGTCGGCCTACGAAGAGTTTTTTCGCCTGTGGAAAGACGCCGATGCCGACGTTCCCGTGCTCAGGGCGGCGCAGACCGAGTACGCCAAGCTCGGGTGAGTTTGCCGTCGAACGCGGGTCCGCGGATGCTCCCTGCGAACCTTTCCCAGCCGCCACGGTGGCGCGCGACAAACTTACTTCTAGGGGTCCACCTGTAAGGGATTTGCCCCATCGTCATACAGTGTTCTCCGAGTTTCGGCTCCGCGAATTTTCGCTTATTCTCCCGATTCGAGTATGGTCACGGGAGAGAGAAATGAATTCCTTCAGAATCGATATCCGGCATCGCATCTTGGCAATCACGCATGGAGCACGCCGGTTCGCGGGCCGCAAATCGCTGCTCGCCGGATGCTTGGCGGGAGTGGGCCTCATGCTGGTTTGCAGCGTTGCGCCGCTGGCCGCGCAGGAAGGGGAACTTTCCCCGGACAAACGCTTGCGCAACGCCACGCTATCGTTTCGCGAGGCCATGCACGAGCCCGACAAAGGCATCCCCCACGATCTCTTTGACAAGTCGCGCTGCATCGTCATCATTCCCGGAGTCAAAAAAGGCGCGTTCATCGTCGGCGGCAAGTACGGACGGGGGTTTGTTTCCTGCCGCCGCGGGGGCACGGGCCGTTTCGGTTCGCCGGCGGCCATTCGCATCGAAGGCGGCAGTTACGGCTTGCAAATCGGGGGCTCTTCGACGGACGTGTTCATGCTGATCATGAACGAGGGCGGAATGCACAAGCTGCTTGCCGACAAGTTCACCATTGGTGGGGAAGCCGAAGCCGCCGCCGGGCCGGTCGGGCGCGACACCAGCGCAAATACCGACGTACTTTTGCACGCGGAGATATTGTCGTGGTCGCGTTCGCGGGGCTTGTTCGCGGGTCTCTCGCTTGAGGGTTCCACGTTGCGGCCGGACGAGGGCGAGGACCGCAAACTTTACGGCGAAAGCATCAGCAACGAGCAGATTCTTCAGGGTGACGTAAAGACGGCTCCCGGCGCGCGCGCGTTAGTCGCCGAGCTGAACCGCTATCGCGGCGAGGAGCGTCACGGCGATGTGTCCGCTTCGCTCCGCGACACCGGCCGCGTTACGCTCTCCAACGTCCACTTCGCTCCTGGTAAAGCCGACATTACGCCGAGTTCCGAAGCCTCGCTGAGCGAGGCTGTCAACGCCCTGAAAGAGCATCCCGACTGGAATATCCGGGTCGAGGGTTTCACCGATAACGTGGGCTCGCCGGATGCCAATCTCAAACTATCGAGCGACCGGGCCGCGGCGGTGATGAACTGGCTGGCGGACCATGGCATCGACAAGGGCCGCTTGAGCGCAAAGGGCTATGGCGAAGACCGGCCCGTCACCAAGAATTCTACTCCTGCGGGCCGCGCCAAGAATCGCCGCGTCGAACTCGTCAAAGTGTAGTGAATGCCTTTCCTTGCCGCCTCCCCAGCGCAAGACGCGGCGGTCAGAATTGCGACTCGAAGCGCCGGAACCGGGATTCGAGCTCCCATTGTTGCGTGGCTTTTTCGCTGGACTTGAGGAAATCCGCGCAGGCTCCCTTGGGATGCTCGGCCCCCACAGGGTCATGGGCGCAGGGCGGCGCGGGCGCGCGGAAATCATCCGCTTCCCGCCAGAGGCTCCCGCCCGCGAGGAAACTGTGCTCTAGGCTGGTGCGCACGAGTTCCTTGAGATCGGAGTAGTTGAGATTATAGGTTTCCACGGCGCGGACGAATTCGTGCGTCAGGTTGATGCGGCTGACGCCTTCATCGTCCGTCGAAAGCGCTACCGGCACCCGGAATTGGTGATAAATCGGGAAGGGGTGCTCGTCGCCGAAGACGCCGAGGATGACGTCATTGCTCGTGAGATTGATCTCCACCATCACGTGTTTAGCGGCCATCTCTTTCAGGATTTCGTGCGGGCGCGTTTCGTACATGACATCCACGCCGTGGCCGATGCGCTGCGCGTGCCCTTGTTCGACAGCCAAGCGGATGTGACAGCAAAGTCCTTCGTACGGCACCATTCCCGGCGCCAATTCGCCGGCGTGCAGTGAAATCTGAATTTTCGGATACAAGGTGTGCAGCACATCGAGCATGTGCATGTGCAGGACGTAGTCGGTCATGGCCACGCGCCCGTCCTCGGGCATAACGAAATTCAAGCCCACAAAACGCGGATCGACGCTGGCGGTCTCAAACGCCAGGACCGTCTGCGCGAAAACGGTCTCTTTGGGCAGCCCGCGCAATACTTGGTAAAGATAGCGAATCTGGACCTGGCACGCGGGCGCGGCGTCCGGCTGGCTGCAACGTTCGCTCTTGGTGCGCAGCGCTTCGGCCGCGTCCAGTTCCCCGCGCGCCACGGCGATGTCCTCGCGCAGGCCGTGAGCCAGGAGTTGGTCGCGCAGTTCTA
Organism: Candidatus Acidiferrum sp.; assembly: GCA_049516615.1. Classification (GTDB taxonomy): domain Bacteria; phylum Acidobacteriota; class Terriglobia; order Acidiferrales; family UBA7541; genus Acidiferrum. The sequence goes on from JBEKSZ010000095.1 coordinate 9,720, forward strand.
GCAAATCCTCTTGCCAGGGAACGGCCGCCGCCGCCGCCGCGGCGTGCGTATATGCCGGAGTTTGCATGAGCTCCAGATACTGTTCGTTTTGTGCAGCGGCCCGCGTGGCCAGTTCGTCCAGCCATTCGCCGAGATGCCGTTTATCGGTACCTCGAAATTTATCGAAGGTGTCGAAGAAATGATCGTGCCCGGTGGTCCCCGTCGCCGGGACAAAGCTGCGCATGGAAAAAGCATCGATGAGTGCGTCGTAAAGATTTTGATCGGCGTCGGCCTGCGCAGCAGGAACATCACCTTCCGCGCAGACTTCAGGATGCGCAGGCGAAGCCGGGGACGTCGCTTTGGCAAACGCCAGCGCCGTGGTGTTGATGCACAGACGATCCTCGATAGCGTCCTTGATGAACGTTTCGGCGTACACGGCGCCGGAGATGTGGCTGTGCAGGTCCCCGCCTTTGGGCATTTTTACCAGCCAGGCATACAACGCCGGCGGGCTGGATTTGGCGGCTTCGAGCCCGCGGTTGGCACGTTGTTCGGCTGTGCCGTCGGTCGATTTTGCGGCGGGCGTCGGGGCCGCCGATTTGGATTGCGCCTGCGCAGTCGCGCAGGTGATCGTCGCGCCGGCCATCACCAGCACCAGAGAAAATTGCAGGGCCCTAGATACCGCCGGCCGAAAGTGTCTCATTTTCAAATCCAGTCGATAGATTATTTGCGGCGATGATCTAATCTGCCGAATCATTCCCGTGCGCAAGCTGTGATATAGATGCTGCTTCCGTGGGGTCAGCATACCAGCAAGGACGGCGGACGTGATGCGGAAAAGAGAGTCCTCGAGATTTTATTCTTTGCCGGGAAGCCCCCTGCTTGCGGGCCGCGAGGGGTGCTCGGCCATGGCTTGGACGGTCCGAATCGCGCTGGCACTTTTAGCCCTTGGCGCCGGCTCGAGAGTTTCTACTCCCGCGCAGGAACCCCCGCCCGCTGCCTCCGTCACTCGGGTAAGCGGTCCAATCCGGGTGAAGGTCGTGGTCCTGGCCATGTTTGAGCGCGGCGAGGATACCGGCGACGTTCCCGGCGAATATCAATTCTGGGTGGAGCGCGAAAAACTCGACACCATTCTTCCCCTGCCCGCCGGGTATCACCATGTGCGCATGAACAAAGACGGCGTGCTCGCTGTGTTAACCGGAGTGGGGACTGCGCGCGCCGCGGCCTCGGTGATGGCCCTGGGGCTCGACCCGCGCTTCGATTTCTCCAAAGCCTATTGGATTGTCGCCGGTATTGGTGGCGGCGATCCCAACGATGTTTCGCTCGGCTCCGCGGTGTGGGCCGAGCACGTCATCGATGGCGATTTGGCCTATGAAATTGATGCCCGGCAAATTCCGCCCTCGTGGAGTACGGGCTTTGTCCCGCTGCGGCGCGGCACGCCCTATGAATTGCCGGCCGACGACAGTCATGGCGAAAGTTACACCTTGAACCGGAGTTTGGCGGAGTGGGCTTTTTCTTTGACCAAAAATCTGCCCCTCGGCGATTCGGAAAAAATTGCAAAGGCTCGCGCGCGATTTGCCGCGTTTCCCCAGGCCTTAAGGCCGCCCTTTGTGACGCTCGGCGACGACATGTCTTCGAGCACGTTTTGGCACGGCTCAAAAATGGAAGACTGGGCCAACGCCTGGACGCGCTACTACACTGGCGGCAAAGGGAATTACATGGTGACCGCCATGGAAGATTCGGGCAGCATGCAATCACTCACGTTCCTCGCCAGCGCCGGACGCGTTGACTTGCAGCGTGTGCTGGTCTTGCGCACCATCAGCAATTTTGACCGTGAGCCGCCCGGCGGTGACGTGGCCGAAAGCCTGCAAAGCATGGTGGCGGGAAATTATTCCGCGTACATGGAGTCGTTGAACGCGGCCTATGTCGTCGGCGACCGCGTGGTGCGAGACATAATCGAGCACTGGCCGGAAAGGGAAGTGCACATCCCGGCCGCACAGCCCTAGCGTTTGCGCCGCCGGCCGTCTGGCGGGAGTGCACCCTATTTCGGCGAGACGTCCGCCGAGGTGTTTTTCTATCGGAGGTAGAGCGATTGCTGGAACGCATGTTTCATCTGCAGGAGAAGCAAACCACCGTCCGTCGTGAAATGCTGGCCGGGTTGACCACCTTCACCACCATGGCCTACGTGGTGGTGGTAAATCCGCGAATTCTCTCTGAAGCCGGAATGCCCGTCGCAGGGGTCCTGTTCGCCACCTGCATTTCGGCCGCGGTCGCCACGCTGATTATGGGCTTGTGGGCCAATTATCCGATTGCCCTCGCGCCGGGGATGTCTCTCAACGCCTATTTTACCTACACCATCGTTCTTGGCCGCGGCGTCCCGTGGCAGACGGCGCTCGGCGTGGTGTTTCTTTCCGGGCTCTTATTTTTGCTTCTGACGCTTACGAACGTTCGTGAGCATATCGTCAACGGCATTCCCGATTGTTTGAAACACGGCACCGCCGCAGGCATCGGTCTGTTCATCGCGTTTGTCGGTCTGCGCAACGCCAAACTCATCGTGGCCAACCCCGCCACGTTCGTGGGACTCGGACACGTCGCCGATAAGCAGGTGATTCTCGCAGCTGCGGGAATCGTGCTGATCGCTATCCTCATGGCGCGCAAAGTCGGTGGGGCAATTCTGCTGGGAATTGTAGCCATCACTTTGGCGGGAATTCCGCTGGGCCTCAGCCATTGGCCGGATCATTTTTTTTCCTGGCCCGATCCTTCGGGCACATTCCTAAAATTGGACCTCCGAAGCGCGGCCAAGATCGGGTTAGGGGAATTGATTTTTGTATTCTTCTTCGTGGATCTTTTTGACAACGTGGGCACGCTTGTCGGCGTCTGCGAACAAGGCGGCTTCCTGCGCGACGGAAAATTGCCGCGGGCCAGCCGCGCGCTGCTTGCTGACGCTGTCGGCACGATCTTTGGCGCGCTCACCGGCACATCCACGGTCACCAGTTACATCGAAAGCGCCTCCGGCGTCGCCGCCGGAGCCCGTACCGGTTTGGGAAACGTGGTTATTGCCGCCCTTTTTTTTGCCGCCATGTTTTGCGCCCCCCTGGTGGCCGCCATTCCAACGTATGCCACCGCTCCGGCGCTGGTCTTCGTTGGCGCGTTGATGTGCGGTGCCGTGGCGCGCGTTAATTGGGAGGATTTCAGCGAAGCCTTGCCGGCCTTTCTTACCCTGGTGGCGACGCCGTTAACCTTCAGCATCGCCACCGGTCTCAGCATGGGCTTGCTCTCCTACACCCTGATGAAAGTGGGCACCGGCAGGCATCGCGAGATTAGCCCGCTGATTTGGATTCTAAGTCTCCTTTTTTTCCTTAGGTATGTATTTCTTGGGTCTGAGTAGCCTTCTCAGGCGTGAGAATCCCCACGAAAAAGGGCCTGGACAAAACGCGTAAAGGCGCAGTTTTTGCGGGAAAATCGCGGCCGAAAAGTGTCATACCAGATTTGCGGTATCGACGGCAATTAAACTGCTAGGTAACCTTCCGTCGACGTGTTGCCCCGCCTGGTGAGCAGGCAGCCGGAGCCCAGTACTTTTGGACCAGTACGGCTAAGACTCCAGCCTGGTTATGGAATTTATTCATCGGGGAGCGGCAAAGTTTGCGTTAGAAAATCTGCAAAACTTGCGATATAATTACCTTGACTCGAAACTTGAACCTATCGCCCGTGTTAGATGCAAATATAGTAACAAGCACGGGTGTTAGAAAGATCGGGTACAGATGCAGTTTCCCCGCGGTGCGCCAGCCTGGAATACCGGAGCCTTGATAAGATTGGTACGAGAAGTCGCGAGCGCTAAGCCGACAAGAGTTGCGCGATTTATCTCGGTAAAGTTAGAACTTGGATGTTAGTTCCTTTTTGGGAAAAAGTGCTGTACCTGAAACAGGGAAGTACTCTGAGATCATATGGTTTTGGATTACTACAAACTCGCTGAGCAGCCCTTTGGGGTGACTCCCGATCCGCGTTTCCTGTATTTGAGCGAAACGCATCGCGAAGCCATCGCCTCAGTACGGCACAGCCTGACGTCGGGGCGCGGATTCACGGCTTTGATCGCCGAGCCGGGCATGGGCAAGACCACGGTGTTGTTTAATTTATTGCATCAACTGGAAGGCGCGACGAAAACGGCATTCCTGTTCCAGTCCCAGGATAATCCGAGAGATTTCCTGCGCAATTTGTTGCTCGACCTCGGAGTCGAAGACGACGGCCAGGATCTGGTGCGCATGCACGTCAAGCTGAACGAATGCCTGGTGCAGGAGACCAGCAAGGGGAGCCACCTCGTGGTGGTGGTAGACGAAGCGCAGAACCTCAAAGATCCGGTTCTCGAAGTCGTGCGCATGCTGTCCAATTTCGAAACCCCGCGTGAGAAACTAATGCACATCATTCTGGCGGGGCAACCACAGCTGGCGGCCAAGCTGGCTTCGCCAGAGATGAAGCAATTGCGCCAGCGGGTCTCGGTCGTGGCTCGTCTGCAACCGTTCGACACCGCGGATACCAAAGCCTACATCGATCATCGCTTGAGTGCCGCGGGTTACCGCGCAGAGGTGCCGCTGTTCACGGATCGCGCGTTTAATCTGATCGCCCAGTATTCCGGAGGCATTCCCCGGAATATCAATAATATCTGCTTCAACGCCATGTCGCTTGGATGCGCGATCAAGCGCAAGACGATACACGCGGCCGCCGTCGAAGAAGTGCTGCACGATCTGGACTTGAAGCCCCTGAGCGCGCCGGTGCCCGTGGCTGAATACAACGCAAGCACCGTGAGCGCCAGCGACGGCAGCAGGCCGCGGAGAAATCCTGAGACAAAATGGAAATTTATTCCGAAAGGATGGCGGCTGCGTCTCGCCATGACGGCCCTTGTCGGTTTCACGGCGGGAATCGGGCTGGTGGTCGTCGGACAAAATGCGCAAAGTCCTGCCGGAAATCAGGGTGAGCACGCTGTAGACCTCGGCCCGGGTGCTGCCTCGGCGGCAAATTCGAATGGCAAGGAAACTGCAGATGGCAGTCGCGCACAGCGAGATGGCGGCGAGGTGCAGGAGGAGGCCGCAGCCACCGCGGATGCCACGAAGTCGGTCGGGCCGGTGGGCGGACTCTCCGCCGTCGACGCGGTTTCTTCTGGCGTCGGCGGCAGCCAAACTGGCGTGGCCAAGCCTGCGGAGTCCATGGTCATCCGCGTAGGAAGGGAAGAGACCCTGTACCAGATTTGCATGCGCGACCTCGGCAGGTATGACAAAGCAGTAGCCAAGATGATCCGCGAAATGAATCCTGGACTCGGAAATCCCGGGCGGCTCCACGTAGGACAAGAGATTCACATTCCAACCCCGAGGAGTGTGTCGGCACGAACCAACGTTCCGGCGGCGGAACTGGGAAGTACCTTGGAGACAAAGAAACCATGAGCAAGAATTTTGAACTTTTGCAACAAACGAGGTCGAACGGCGGCTCGATTCCGGTGGGGGAAACGCCGAGATTGACGCCGCTGCGTTACGGCACGGGGCGATCGAGAAAGAACGGCAATGGTTCAGCCGGTCAAATGGATGTGGATCGAATGATCGAAGAGGAATCCTTCCGCCTGGTACAAAGCACGTTTCTCGGGCCCAATGCGAATTCGCCGCGGGTGATCACCTTTGCCGGCATCGATTCGGGCAATGGTTGCAGCCTGGTGTGCGTACAGGCGGCCGAAGCGTTGGCGAACAACGTACCGGGGTCGGTTTGCCTCGTCGACGCCAATCTTCGCACTCCTTCCTTGCCGGACTTTTTCGGGGTCTCCAATCATCACGGACTCACGGACTCCCTGCGAACAACCGGCGCGATCCGGGAATTCGCCAAGAAGCTGCGGCCCGACAATTTGTGGTTGCTTTCCTGCGGTTCCCTCGCGCGGGACTCCTCGACGCTGCTGAACTCCGGGCTCATGAAAACGCGGATCGAGGAGTTGCGCAAGGAATTCGATTATGTGCTGATCGATTCGCCGGCCCTGAATGCCTATTCTGACGGGGTGGTCCTCGGTCAAATGTCGGACGGGCTGGTGCTGGTCCTCGAAGCCAACGTGACGCGGCGAGAATCGGCGTTGAAGATCGCCGAAGGGCTGCGCGCGGCGCAGATCAAGATTGTCGGTGCGGTGCTGAACAAGCGCACGTTCCCGATTCCAAATTTCTGGTATCACCGGCTTTAAGCTGCGCGAGTTCCCCGGCAAGGCAGGGGATCTGACGCAAGCTGTATAAACGCAACTGTGACTCAATTTGGCGGAGCCATGTCCATGGGCGGTATGCAGATCAACAGTGGAGTCTTTACTCCTAGTCTTGCAATGCCGGTGCAGCAGCGCAGCTGGTTTGCGGTGCAAACGCGGCCGCGCTATGAGAAAAAAGTCTTCGCCGAACTCCAGGAAAAAGGGGTGGCTGCCTTCCTCCCGTTGCTGGCCGCGACGCATCAATGGAGCGACCGGCGGCAGGTGGTCGAGGTACCGCTGTTTTCGGGCTACGTATTTGTGCATATCGTTCCGAGCGTCGATGAGCGGGTAGTGGTGCTGCGAACGAACGGTGTGAACAGCTTCGTGGGTGTGCGCAACATGGGCGTGCCCATACCGGAATATGAGATCCAGGCCGTCCGCAGGGTGCTCGAGGCGGGGATCCGTTTCGAACCGCACCCGCACCTGCAGGTTGGACAGCGCGTGTGTCTGCGCGGCGGCTGCCTTGACGGGGTGACGGGGATCCTCACGGCCATCAACGGGGACTGCAGCTTGGTGGTTTCCGTCAATCTGATTCAAAGATCGATCGCCATGCGCATAGAGGGGTTCAGTGTCGAGCCGATCTGAAGTGATGATGCAAATGAAAACGGGACAGTGCGGAAGAATGAAGACATTTAGGAGGCTGGCGTGAGCAAGTTAGAAAAACTGGTTCTGCAACTGATGGTGGTGACATTGCTCGCAACGGGCGCGGCTGCTGCTCAGACGGCCCCGCAGGCGACAAATAGCGCAGCCCTTAGCCAGGCCATGGTTCCGGCCGATAACGCATCAGCGGGCGCGGACCGCCCGGCCCTGCAGCATCGCTATCCGCGCTATCAAGTCAGCCGCGACGATGTTTTGAGTTTGACCTTTCCTTTGGTTCCCGAATTCAATCAGAAGGTCACGGTGCAACCGGACGGATATATCACCTTGCAAAACGTGGGTAGCGTCTACATTTTAGGGCAGACGGTTCCCGAAGTGGTGGAGACCCTCAAAAAAACCTACGCCAAGGTTCTGCACGATCCCATGATCGACGTAGACCTCGTCGATTTTCAAAAGCCATACTTCATGGTTTCCGGGCAGGTCGGCAAGCCTGGGCAGTATGAACTGCGCCACGACACCACGGTGTCGGAGGCGGTGGCCATAGCGGGAGGCTTCCTGCCGACCGCCAAGACGCAAGTTTTCGTCTTTCACCGCATCAGTTCCGGTTGGATGGAAGTAAAAAAATTGAGTCTTAAAGACGTCCTGAACGGCAAGAACATAAATGAAGATATCCAGATGCAGCCCGGGGATATGATCTTTGTTCCCGAGAAATTCATAACCAATTTCAAGAAGTACGTTCCGTATACGGGCGGGATCTACACCAACCCTGCGGCATTCTAGTCGGTCCGCAGTTTAGCGTTCTTATTTCCACGGGAAACACGGAGAAGACTTCATGACCGAATTGAACCAGCGCAACGCGATGATACCTACGCCGGGAAGCCTTACGGTACGGGACGTGGTCACGCCGATATTCCGCCGCCAGCGATTCTTGACCGGTTCTTTCGCCGGCCTCATGCTGCTGGCCGTCGTGGCTACCCTCCTGCTATCGGGCACATACAAATGCCGGATGGAAATCCTCGTGGATCGCGACCGCACGGATCCCTCGGTGAGCGCGGGAGCCACCAGTCAATCGCCGGCGATGCCCTTGCCTTTGACCGAGGAAGAAATCAACTCCGAAGCAGAGCTGCTGTTGAGTCCGGACTTGTTGCGGCAGGTGGTGATCGCCAATAACCTGCAGGAAAACGAAAAGAGTTGGCGCTCGCGCTTGACCCACGGGAAGCAGTCAGGGGAGTGGTATATCGCGAGCGCGGTGAAGCACCTCAGCCAGCAACTGAACATAGAAGTCGTCAAGAAAACCAACATGATCGAGGTCACGTATAAGTCCAAGGATCCCAACGTGGCTTTCGGTGTGCTTGACAAGCTTTCCGGGTTGTATATGGAAAAGCATCTGACGGTACATCGACCCACCGGCTCTTTCGAGTTCTTCGCCAAGGAAACCGACAAGTACAAGCAGGCGCTCGCGGAGTCCGAGGCCAAGCTGTCCGGCTTCGGGAAGACCGAAGGCGTTGTGGCTCCGGACGTGCAGCGTGGGGACTTGGCGCAGGTGGCCATGAATTCCGTGGCCGCGTACCATAACGCGCAACAAAACATTGCCGCCGACGAGCAGCGCATCCGCCAGGAAGAAGCCAAACTGAAGGAGATACCTGCGAGATCTTCTACCCAGGAAGTATCCAATTCGGCAAACATGCTTCTGCAACAGCTGCAGCAGACGTTGCTGGCGGCGCAGCTCAAGCGATCCGAGTTAGTGTTGAAGTACGATCCCAGTTACCCGCTGGTGCAGGAAGCGGACCAGGAAATTGCGCAGACGCAGAGCGCCATCCAGGACGCACAAAAGACACAATTCGTAAACCAGACCACCGACCGAGATCCGACCTACGAGCTTTTGCGCGAGGACGTGGCCAAAACGCAAGCTGATCTGGCGGCGCAGAAGGCGACGGCCGGGGCGCTGCAACACAGTATGCAAAGCATACAAGAGCAGATGATGAGCCTGGATCAGAAGGCCGTGAAGCAGGCGGACCTAATCCGGGACGTCAAAGCGGACGAGGGAAATTACCTGCTGTATCTCTCCAAGCGCGAGCAGGAGCGCACCTCCGACGCGCTGGACCAGAAAAGAATAGGAAATGTGGCCATCGCAGTACCGCCGGTCCTGCCAATGTTGCCGGCCTACAGCGGGTTGGTAATCTTCGTAGCGGGATGCTTTATGGCGGGCTTTCTCAGTGTTTGCGGTGTCTTCGTCATGGAGTACCTCGATTCATCTTTCCGAACCCCAGCCGAAGTCGTAGAAGTTCTCAAGATCCCGGTGCTGGCTTCCGTACCTTTGCGTTCTGTGTAAGCAGTTCGCTCGCCGGTTTAAAACACCAGGGTGAAAGCGTTCTGCGGCGGGTTCAGGCTAGATAGCAATTTCAAGCTGAACGAGCCCTCGCTTCTTTCGTTTCCGTGACGAGCGCGAATCACACGCAAATCGATTCTTTCTTGTCGGGCAATGCGTAACCACACTTCGAGAAACTTGGGACAGTAAGACGGTCCATTGCTGAAGGCCTTTTCGTTAACGTCGATTTCCTCTGACTGGGGCCCTTCGCGAAGCGGTTTTGCGTTGAATTTGGGTATATGTGAGCGCGGGCCGGAATCGAAGATTTCTCAGACCCACAATTGAATTCGGGAGAGGTGCAATGAGTGTTGCCATTATCACGGGTTCGGCGGGGCTGGTTGGATCCGAAGCGGTTGCCTATTTTGCTTCGTTAGGAATGGAGGTTGTGGGAATTGACAACGGAATGCGGGCGCAGTTTTTTGGCCCGGACGCGTCAACGGCATGGGTGCGCGACCAGTTGACCCGGGAAATTCCCAAGTACCGGCACCACGAGGTAGACATCCGGAACACGGAAGGTGTCGAGCAGGTGTTTGAGAAATACGGGCGAAATATTTCGCTCATCATTCATACCGCTGCGCAACCTTCGCACGACTGGGCGGCCACTAATCCCACGGTGGATTTTACGGTGAATGCCAACGGAACTTCGGTTCTGCTCGAAGCTACGCGGCGATTCGCTCCAAATGCCGTGTTCATTTTCATGTCGACCAACAAAGTGTATGGCGATACGCCTAATAATCTTCCCCTGGTCGAAAAGGAAACCCGCTGGGAGATCGATCTTGGCCACGAGTATGCCAAGAACGGGATACCCGAGACGATGTCCATTGACCGAACGACCCATAGTTTGTTCGGAGTATCCAAGGTCGCGGCGGACCTGCTGGTGCAGGAGTACGGACGGTACTTTGGAATGAAAACCGGCTGTTTCCGGGGCGGCTGTTTGACGGGACCGAATCACGCCGGCACGCAGTTGCACGGATTTCTGGCATATCTGATGAAATGCGCCGTGACCGGCTCGCCGTACACGATATTCGGTTATAAGAAAAAACAGGTACGCGACAACATTCACAGCGCGGATCTAATTCGCGTTTTTCACGAATTTTTTAAGAAACCGCGCAGCGGGGAAGTCTACAACATCGGCGGCGGGCGATTCAGCAATTGTTCGATGCTCGAAGCCATCGACTTGTGCGAGCAGATCTCCGGCAAACCTCTCAATGCGCGATACGTGGACCAGAACCGGCGAGGCGATCACATCTGGTGGATCAGCGACCTCTCCCGCTTCCAGGAACACTATCCGGAGTGGCAGCTGGCTTACGACGTCCCGCAGATTCTAAGGGAAATCTTCGAAGTAAATAACGAGCGTTGGAGGAATGCGTGCGAAATGCCGGCAAGCACAATGTCCTCGGCATCCTGATCGATGCAGTGGATTACGAAGCAGCGACGAATTTTGTATTCGAGGCGGCTCACGAGCACCGCGGATGTGCCATTTCCGCTCTGGCGGTGCACGGGCTGATGTCCGGAGCCGTCGACCGGGAGCACAAGTTTCGCTTGAACCACTTTGACTTACTGGTTCCCGATGGCCAGCCGGTGCGCTGGGCCTTGAACTTTATTTATAAGCTCGGGCTGGTCGATCGCGTTTATGGACCGAATCTGACGTTGAAAATATGCGCACGCGCTGCGGCCGAGGGCACGCCGATCTATTTTTACGGCAGCACCGCGGACACTCTCGGGGCGCTGCGTAAGAATTTGGGAAAGACCTTCCCAACCCTGCGCGTGGCGGGGATGGAACCATCCAAATTTCGCCGCCTGACGCCCGAGGAAAAAGCCGAACTCGCCGTTCGCGTCAACATGTCGGGCGCGGGCATCGTGTTTGTGGGGCTGGGCTGTCCGAAACAAGAGATGTTTGCGTTTGAATTTCGCGAGCTGTTGCGCATGCCAATACTTGCGGTGGGTGCGGCTTTCCCGTTTTTAGCAGGCAAGTTGCGTCAGGCGCCCTCGTGGATGCAGGCCGTGGGACTCGAGTGGCTCTTTCGCTTGTACTCCGAGCCCCGGCGTTTGTGGCGGAGGTACATCTATTTGAATCCCTTGTACCTGCTGCTGGTGGCCGCGCAGACCCTCCGCCTGTCGAGGTTTGCTACCGAAGGACGTCGCCCGGTCGAAGAGCTGTCGCATGGATAGTATCCTCGGGAGCGCTCGATGAGATATCCGCTGTCATGGTGGCAGAGCCTGTGGTTACTGGCGCTGTTCAGCGGCTTTGTGTTTCGCGTGCGTACCGCCGCCGATATTGGCCAGGATCCCCTGGACGCCTGGGCGCTGTTCCG
>JBEKSZ010000096.1:0-21157 GCA_049516615.1 Candidatus Acidiferrum sp.
GGCCGCGCGGCGAGTCTCGAAAAGCAGATTGACGACCCGCTTCAGTCAAAAACGGAAATGGGTTCGACCTGGCCCGAGGTGATCAAGAAGCTGAAAAGCTCGCCGGAATACGTCCGGGCCTTCCAGCAGGTTTATGGCCAGGATATCCAGGCCGACCAGGTGAAGGATGCCATCGCCGAGTTTGAGCGCTCGCTGTCCACTCCCAACTCTCGTTTCGATCGCTTCCTGCGTCACGAACCCCACGCGCTCACGAGCAGCGAGGAGCAAGGTTACCTGCTGTTTAAATCGTTCGGCTGCGCGAGCTGCCATCAGGGCGTGAATGTCGGCGGAAACATGTATCAAAAACTTGGAGTGATGGCGCCGTACTTCGCGGACCGCGGAAACGTCACGAAAGCCGACTACGGCCGTTTCAATGTGACCGGGGATTTGAAGGACATGTACATGTTCAAGGTACCCAGCCTGCGGAACGTGGCATTGACGGCGCCGTATTTCCACGACGGCAGCGCAGCCACGTTGCCAGACGCCGTGCGCATGATGGCCAAATATCAACTCGGCCGGCACCTCAGCGATCAGGAAGTGCAGTTGATCGTAGAGTTCCTAAAAACGCTGACCGGGGAGCTGAACGGAAAGCCGTTGTGAGCACTGGAACCATCAAAAGCCTGTGCCTCGGCGCCGGGGCGGCGTTGTTACTGACATTCTTGTTTGTGGAACAACGGCCGGTCGATCCCGACGCTCACGAGCGATTCGTGGGCCAACTGCAGTTGATAAAACAGCTCGACGCGGAGATCAATCGCGACTTGCTCAACTCCCGGTACGAACTGCTGAGGACTTACGATCCTTTCGTAGAGAAGTTCGCGGAAATTCGCGGCGCGGAAAGAGGCCTGCAATTCACCCCACCCTTCATCACCGGTCGCCAGAAAACCGAAATCGAGCACCTTTTGACCCAGGAATCCGAGCTGGTCGCGCACAAATCGCGACTGGTAGAACACTTCAAATCGCAAAACGCGATTCTGAGGAACTCCGTGCGGTATTTTCCGGTGTTGATCGCGGAAGCCTCGCAAAAGGCGGCGGAAGCGAAGGACTACCCGCTACAGGAGCATCTGGCGGGCTTGCTGCGGGACATTCTGCTCTTTGACCTTAGCCCCCATTCCGAGCTGGCCGGGCAACTGAACGCCGAGATCGCCCGTCTGGCTGAAGACGCCGCGCACCGCCCGGCGATGGCTGCGATGCTAGGCAGCGCCGGGGCGCACGCCGCCACCATCGTAACGGTCAAGCCCGAGGTGGAATCCGCCACAGAGGAATTAAACGCGCTCCCTGTGGGACCCAGCGTAGACGGCATCTCAAAGGCTTACCTCGGGGACTACGCGCATGCGCAGAAAATCAGCCAAATTTACCGGCTTTTTTTGTATCTGTGCTCCGTGATGTTGTTAGCCTTCGGCGCAGACAGGACCGTAAACCTGCTGAAGTCGCGAGTCGCGGCGGAACAGGCGAAAGCCGCTAATCAGGCCAAAGGTCAATTTTTGGCCAACATGAGCCACGAGATTCGCACTCCTATGAACGGCATCATCGGGATGACTGACCTCGCACTCGATACCGAACTGAATTCCGAGCAGCGCGAATATCTAAGCATGGTTAAGACTTCCGCCGATGCTCTCCTCTCGCTCATCAATGACATCTTGGACTTTTCCAAAATCGAAGACGGAAAACTGGCCATGGAAAGCATCGAGTTCAAGCTGCGCGACTGCCTCGACGATGCTATGAAGGCGGTGAGTATCCGGGCCCACCAGAAAGGTCTCGAACTAGTGTACGACGTTGCTCCCGAGGTACCGGATCTCCTGCGCGGGGATCCCACGCGCCTGCGTCAGGTGGTACTGAACCTCATCGGCAATGCAGTGAAATTTACATCGCAGGGAGAGGTAGTGCTGCAGGTAAAGAAAGAGGACGAGAGCTCCGCAGAAGTGACGCTGCACTTTGCGGTGAGCGACACGGGGATCGGCATCCCGGCAGAAAAGCAGCAATTCGTGTTCGAGCGCTTTACGCAGGCGGACGATTCGATGTCCCGGAAGTTTGGCGGTACCGGGTTGGGTCTGACTATTTCTTCCCGACTCGTGGAGGCCATGGGCGGCCGAATTTGGGTTGAAAGCCGGCTCGGACAAGGCAGCACGTTTCATTTCAACCCACGCTTCACGGTGGCGCGAAGTGCGGCCCCGGTTGCCGACCACGACCTGCGGGCGTTGACCGGCCTGGCGATTTTGGTGGTCGACGACAACGCCACCAATCGCCGGATCCTGGAGGTGATGCTGCGGAGCTGGGGGATGAATGCCGCCTTGGCGGACTGCGTGGACCAAGCCCTGCTGCAGATGGAAAGGGCCAAAGCCGGGGAACGGCCTTTTCCGTTGATCTTGCTGGATGCCCACATGCCCAACGTCGATGGATTCGAGATCGCCGAGCAAATCAAAAAGAATCCCCGGTTTTCTGAGACCCAGATTGTGATGCTCACATCCGTGGGGCTACGCGGCGATGCGGCCAAGTGCCGCGAAATTGGAATCAGCGCGTACCTGACCAAGCCCATAAAGCGCTCTGACCTCGTTGATGTCATAAGGCGGGTCCTCGGAATGCGCCATTTCGATCCAGCGGCGCAAGCGCTGGTCACCACGCATTCCTTGAGGGAAAGCCGAACTTCGTTGACGATTTTGCTGGCAGAAGATAATCGCGTGAATCAGGCGCTGGCCATGCGTCTTTTGGAAAAACGCGGACACACGGTAATCCTTGCGGAAACAGGGAAGGCCGCGCTTGTGGCCCTGGAAAAACAGACCTTCGATCTCGTGCTGATGGATGTGCAAATGCCCGAAATGGACGGCCTGGAGGCCACGAGGTCCATCCGTCAAACCGAGCGGACGAGCGGAAAACACATCCCCATCATCGCCATGACCGCCAACGCCATGATTGGAGACAAGGAACTGTGTGTGCAGTCTGGAATGGACGGGTACCTGACCAAACCACTGTCGACGAAGGAGCTGTTTTCCGCCATCGAGTCGTTGCCGGTTGCTGTTGAAAGTTCTTCTCGCGCGTGAGGGCGGACATTCTGAACGCTGGCCTGGAAGTCGGGAGTATCGCCGGGAATCCGCAAGGCGGGATGGCCATCAGCATTGCCCGGCGATGACGGCTCCTGATTGCGGGACTGCGCGGTGTCGTTGTTCCGTCAAGGAGAGGGGGGCGCCGCCCGCAGTGGCCAAGCCTGGCTGGCAAAAGCCGGGACCTGCACCAGAGCGGCGGGCGGCCCCGACTGCGCCTAGTTTTCCGCGAGAAACTCGACGGACGGAGGACCGGGCAGCAGGCCTGCGGCGGTACCGCGTTCGATGAGTTGGGTAACGGCCTTTTTGCCGCGTTGGCCGTACCCGAGGGTCCACTTGTTTACGTACATGCCTACGAATTTGTCGGCTAGTTCGCTGTCCATGTCGCGGGCGAACTGCATGGCGTAATTTAAAGCTTCTTCGCGGTGTTCGAGGCCGTAGGAGACGCTGTCGCGGATGACTTTGGCGACTTGGCGGCCGAGCTGGGGGCCGAGGGCACGGCGGACGGCGTTGCCGCCTAAAGGTAGCGGAAGATCGGTTTGTTCCTGCCACCAGATTCCCAGGTCAATGATGCGGTGCAGGCCGAGTTGAGGGAAGAAGAGCTGGCCCTCGTGGATGAGCAGGCCGGCTTCGACCACGCCATCTTGCACGGCGGTGATGATCTTGTCGAAAGGCATGACCACGGGCTCGAAATCGGGTTCGTAAAGTTTCAGGGTAAGGTAGGCAGTCGTCTGCAGGCCGGGAACGCCGATGCGTTTGCCGGCAAGCTCTTCTTTTTTGATGTGCTTGCTCGAGACGACGATGGGGCCGTAGCCTTCGCCAAAGCTGGCGCCGCAATCGAGCAAAACATATTTATCGCGCAGCGAAGGATAAGCAGCGAAGCTTACGGCAGTGACATCGTAGGTTTCGCTGAGGGCGGCTTCGTTGAGGGTTTGGATGTCGGAGAGGACGTGGGTGTACTTATAGCCCGGGGTGGCCAGCTTGTGGGTGGCGAGGGCGTAGAACATGAAGGCGTCGTCGGAGTCGGGGGAGTGGGCGAGTTTGATCTCGACGGGCTCTTTTTCGGTTTTATGGGCGCTCTGGGTAGCGGACATGACTGGATTTTTTCCTTTATGTCTACCTGCCGACAATAGCTTACGAAGCTGAAAGGCCAGGCGCGCTTGGCGGCGGGCAAAGCGCCGGCCGACACTCCCCCCTGCTGCGTGGTGCGGGGAACGACGAGGAGAGAACGTGCGTGGCGCGAGGGCCGGCGGACGCCGCCAGGCGATTTCTTGCCGGCAAAAGCGTAGCACAGAGCGGGACGCCGGACAAACCGAGCAGCGCGCTTTCCGTCTTCAAAATCGGCTTTTAAAGCGAGGACGCGTGGCGCGCGTCACACGCTTACTGGGCTCAACGCCGGACTGGTCGAGCGTTTCTACCTCGTGACCGCCAGCTGGTCTGAACTGCTGCTCTCTCGCAGGGTACGCGCTGCCCTCGAGGCAAGGATCATCTCGCTCCTTCGCCGAGCGCATGGCGCCGTTTGATATCGCTAGAGCGCAAGCCTACGCGGAGATTGTTACGCGCGCCCGCGGCCGACTCCCGCGATTTATGTTTATAAGCCGCGATAGTTTAGATATAGAGTAACGGCGGTTGGGAGGGATCCGCATCTGTCGGTAACCCCACGATGAGGAGTGGGTGCACAGCGCGAAATCCGTCATAGGGGGTTCAGCCATGGCAAGGATAGAGTTCCAAATCTCCACCCCGCTACTTCTGGAAGCCGTCCAACACATCTTGGAACCACGTATCTATGGGACGTGTTTCGCCAGCCCGATCTCTGAAGCCATCCTGGATCGTGTGGCAATCGATGTTCAAGGGCCGGTGACCCAGCCATCTCATTTGAATAATACGGGGGTGTATGTCGCCGCAACGCTAAAGCTTTACCTTGTCACCCCCGCGGATGTCGCCGCAGCCCACGGCGGCCCTTCGACGTCTTGGCTTACGCCAGGTGGTCTGCCTCTGACCGTAAACATCCTGGCGTCTATAGCCGGTACAAAGCTCACGGCCGAATTCGACAGCATCGTCCATAACCAAGCCTATGACACCCTTAAAACGATCATCGCCGGATATGTCGGCAGTAGCTCGGCCGCGCAGCAGCTGCTTACGCAGTGGGAAGGCGTTTTCAAACACACCCTGAGTCCAACTTCGCTGGTGGATTTTGACATTAAGAGCGTACTGCCATCCCAGTTTAAAAACCTTCCGAACGGGCGCAGCGCGCTCTGCGCCAACGCTACGGTGCTGGCTGTACGATTCGAGGTGGGGAGCAGGGGCTCCGACGGAAACTGGCACGACTTCACGCAAGCGAAATTGCAATCCATCATTGGCGATGACAAATGGGCGTTATACATCTCCGGTGACGCCCTCGTGCAAGTCGCCGAGAACCTGATTTCCGGAATCCTCAAGGGTTTGTTTGCCGGCGTTGCCGGCAAGTCTAAGGCCTTGCCTTTCGGCCTGTCCGGACAATTTCAACTGCTGCCCGTCAGCGGGACAACTGCGTTTTCGCCGTTGCAACCCGTTGCAGCAGAGACCGCCGCTCTGGTGACAACTGCCACGCTTGATTTTTCACTCACAATAAAATTCGCGGGCGAGACCGTAACCCGCGTCGCGGGCGACATCAGTTTTATTTGCACCTCGCTGTTTACTCTTTCAAGGCACGAGGTCAATTCACACCAGCAGCCGTTCCTCGAGGTCTCGCTTTCCTATACGGTCCAGGACAACGTGGAGGTATCGTGGGTTGGGATTGCCGCGGATTTCCCGCAATTGCTGAGAAGCGTTTCCATCGAAGGCGGCTTCGCGGGATTCGATGCAACCTCCGTCCCCAATTATTTTATCTCCAGTACGGCATTGCCACCGGTCGTATTGGGAGACGTACTCACGCTTACCGCCGCAGCCTGCCGCGGCGCGGTTTACCCGCCAATCTCTGCTGCCGATCAATCCGATCTCGCTCGACTCGGCAATGGGTCACTTCCGCCTGGTCAGTCGATCGCTCTACCCGGCTCCGGACTGCTGATCTCCGGCAAATCCAACTTGAACTCCACCATGCTGGTCCCCGATTGCGTGGTTTCCGGCACTCCGTTTGTTCTGACCTTCATTGAGGAAAGCAATGCACCGGGCTTTTCGGTGCCCGCAAAACCGGCGTACGTTCCGGCAATTGCCACTCTGACGGTTTCGAATAAGGGGCCGCAACCGGCCAAGCGCTACCCCTTGGTGGTGGGCGCCTACACGCCTTACGCTGACCCAGCCTCGCAATGGAGCGTAAATCCCCACGAACGGCCTCCCACGCCGCTCAGGGTGACAAACACGAGCGTAATTACCATCACCATTCCCGAGTCCGATTTCTTGGCAGAATATTTCAACGACCCTTACCCCATGAGTTTGATTGTGTGCAGCAACGGGGGCGCACGCTTGGTTTCCTTCGCCGCGATCGAGGCGCCGATTATCAACCCAGCTACCGGTTACGTGACGAATGCGCAGGCCATCGTGGTGCTCAATCAATATCAGGGCAATCCGCCGAGTGGTCCTTCTCATCCGGTCGTCAGCAACCAGCCTCCGGGTGGCTGATTCCGTGATGCCATGGAGCAATCGCTGCTTGCCCCGCGACGGGCGGGCGCCTGGAACGTTCACGGACTTGGCCTCCGGGTTCCCAAACTCCTCGCAACACTCCGTTCAAAGCACATAGCCGGTTGCTGAAAAACACTGGGAAGATGGTGACGTCATGATGCTGCGTGCGTCTGAATAGGCATGCGAGGAAAGCGACAAGAGCCGGGATATGTGTTCAGCTACCTTTCGGCGGAGCAACGGGTGCGGCAGGTAAGGCGACGGATTCAGGAACGACTGGCTTTACCCGGAAGTGTATTATCGAAATCGAAAAACTGCGGTCGCGCATGAACATGTTCAAGACATTCACGCAAACAAGTCGTTTCAAATTGGGAAAGTTGACCTTAGGAATTACGCTTGGAGCGTAGGCGGTACGCGGTGCGGGCCCCTGGAAGGCGTCGCGCTTAAACTGTTGCTTCCGCCGGCTGCCCCACGAACAGGTATCCAGCACCTTTGCACTCCGGGCACTCTTTGTTGCGGTAGTACCCGGTTGCCTGACAGTGCGCACATTCGTTCCAATCAAGGTTCTTAGCAACCGCATTGGTGCCGTCGCAGCGCTGTTCGCCGTTATTCTTGCAACAACGACCGCCTACGACCCGAGCGTTGTAACCAGCGCCGCCACATTTCGTGCAACAGGTAACAGGCAAATCTCGTTTCATATCTTGATTATACGCCCGTCTTGAGGGGTTCACGTGTTCCATTCGGGACATGCTCCGCTGCCTGACTGGGCCAAGCTATCGATCTGGCAAGATAACTCAGCAAGAAGCAGACGTTCTCCGCCTAATTCGCGTATGGCAAATTGTGGCGAGCGGATAGGCCCAGGCTGGGTTGTCCTGCAGGAGCGAATGCAATTGCCGGGGCGTCTTTTGGCTGGCGCAAGTTGCCTCTACTTTTTTTGTTTTTTCTAGAGCAAGCATTGCGCCGGACGGATGTCTCGGCATCCATGGTCGCGGATTTAAGAACCATAAATACGACATGTGGGATAAGCGGATCACAAGTTACAAGCGGAATCCGCAGACGCGAACAAAAAGCCCCGAGATTCAGTTCTGAACGGTTGGTTCATATCTTTCAAGAACCGCCAGGAGACGTTAGCGGCGCTGAACACCGCACGGGCGAGAGAATCCGCAACCCCTTGGGATGATCAGGAAAGTGCACGTAATGCATTCCGGAGGCGATCTGAATCGCCATCAGCCAGAAGGGCCTCGACCCTGGCGTGGGTATTCTTCCAGATGGGAACGGCGCGCGCGAGCAACTTTCGCCCTTTTGCGGTCAGAGTCATCCGGCGGGCGCGCCCGTCCGCGGGGTCTGCGGTAACCTTGACCAGATGTCGGCGCGCTAAGGCCTTGAGAACGGCCGTCAACGTGGTCCGGTCCATTCCGAGCAGGGACGCAACTGCCCCCATACCAGGAGGTTCCGGGCGGTTCAGGGACATCATCAGCGAGAATTGCCCGTTGGTCAGACCGATTGGGCGCAGCGCATCGTCGAAACGCCGTGCCAGCGCCCTGGCAGCTCGCTGCACATGCAGACAGAGGCAAGAGTCGCGGACCTGCAGAGTTGTCTCAAAGGTAGGGTTTGCAACGGTGACCATAGACAAATAATGGGGATATCAACCCATGTTGCCAGAGCTCTCAATGCATGGTACGTTGATATCAATATATTGCCAAGTGGGACGATGCATTTTTGTGTGGCCAACAGAAAAAGTAGGCGCTGCGTTGAGGAAATGCCAGGGTATCCGGCATCTGCTGCCGCGTTCTTCAGAATCAGGAGACATCAATGGAACGAAAAAGCGTGAGGGCGAGCGCATTAAGGGGCATCGCTCTGGTCGTCATGTTCGCCGCGGCCTGGCCCGCGCAACCGCAAAACGCCAAGACAGCCTACCCGGCCATGGCTCCGCTCGAACAATACCTTATGCCCGATCGCAACGAAGAGATTAAACTGGCGCGCAGCGCCGCACCGGAGGCGATCTCCGGCGAGGCCGAGGTTCTGGTTCTCGGCAAAGCTGGCTATGAAACCGCCGTTCAGGGGAAGAACGGTTTCGTATGCCTTGTAGAACGGTCGTGGACCGCCGGAATCAACGATCCGGACTTTTGGAATCCTAAACTGCGCGGTCCCCTCTGCCTCAATCCTCCCGCGGTGCGGTCCTACCTTCCGCGCACGATCAAAAAGACGGAGTTGGTCATCGCCGGGCGGACGAAAGCGCAGATGTTCGAGGCGGTCGCCGCGGCCATCGACAAGAGGGAGCTGCCCGCGCCGGAGCCCGGTGCGATGTCCTACATGCTGTCAAAGCATGGCTATTTGGGCGACGCGGCGGGCGGGCCGTGGCTTCCGCATCTAATGTTTTTCACTCCCGAGACCGATTCCAAGGCGTGGGGCGCGGATCTTCCAGGGTCGCCGATTATCGCGTTGCAAAATCCGGATGAGCGCCTTACCGTCTTTCTGATTCCGGTACGCCGCTGGTCCGATGGCACGCCCGCTCCTCCTGAGGCTGCGCACTAAACCGCCGCGTATTTACCGTGAGCGAACTGAGGGTTTGGACCCTGATTTGAATGCTGGCCCTGGGTGCGCGTGAACCGCCGACCTCGCCCTATTCCGTATTGCGATCGTCGCTCTCCTGCTGCGTGGTAGCGGATCTTTGAAGAGGACGTGCACCGATTTTTCTTTGGTGCCGAGGATAGCGGAAAACCAGCGTATGGTTGACATAGCTATATTAGATAGCTATCATCTAAAATATGAAAGTTAGCGTGGCGGAAGCCAAGAACAGGCTTCCCGAGCTAATCAAGGCCGTCGAAGATGGCCAAACAGTGACCATCTGCCGCCGGGGTGTGCCTGCCGTGGATATCATCCGGACAAAAAAGCCTAGTCGCAAAAAGCGGAAACTCGGGACCCTGAAAGGCAAAATTCAGATTCTCGATATCGACTGGTGGAAACCGATGTCAGACGATGAAGCCCACGCCTTTGTAGAAGGACGCGACTAGGTGCGCTTGCTCCTCGACACGGTCGCGTTGATTTTCGCTGTTGAGTCACCAGAACGGTTCACCAAGCGCGCGACCGCCATTTTGCAGAGCACAGAAAACATCCTGGAGCTGAGCGCAATTTCTCTTTCCGAAATCGCCATCAAAGCAGCCAGGGGCAAGTTAAAATTCTCTGCCGCGGACACGCGCCGCGCACTAGAGGATCTGGACCTTCGCATACTGCCGTACACCGCGAACCACGCATTCTCTCTTTTCGATCTGCCCCTGCTGCACGCGGATCCCTTCGACCGCCAAATCATCGCCCAGGCCTTGTCGGAGGGGATCCCGGTAATGACTTGCGATGAGCAATTCCGCCTGTACCAAGGTCTCAAGGTCCTTTGGTAGTTTTTCAGAATTTCGTGCCTTTCCAGAATGGTTCTCGGAACCCAATCTACCGCGACTGGCTTATTGACCTCGCGAAGCCGCTGACGTAACTGGGTTATCTCTTCGCTTCCTCAATGATGCGACTCGGCATAAGACCTGCCTACCGTCTGAGCGGGCCGTTGGCACGGCTACAACCCTTAGACCTGTCAGGGGCTTGCACCAGCACTCCGTTATAGAATTTCCGCCAGATAGCAATGCTGAGAAGGGAGCGTCAAATGATTGTCGTGACGGGTGCATCCGGACGCACAGGCGGGGCGACGGCGAAGGCATTGCTCACAAACGGCGAAACAGTTCGCGTGGTCGGGCGAGACAGAAAGAAGCTCGACCCTCTTGCGGACCTCGGCGCGGAACCATTCGTCGGCAATGTCGAAGATAGCGCTTGTATGACCGAAGCTTTTAAAGACGCTTCAGCCGTCTATCTGGTTTTGCCTGAGGACATCTCGCAGCAAGATTTGCGGGCGCACCAAGAACGAGTTTCGGATTCCTACGCAAGCGCAATCGGTGACACCGATATCTCGCACGTAGTGAATCTCAGCAGTTTGGGTGCCCAACACTAAAGAGGCACCGGGCCTATCGTTGGCCTCCACAGTCAAGAACAAAAGCTGAACCGGCTGAACCTCCACGTCCTACACCTTCGCGCAGCGTATTTTATGGAGAATCTTTTCATGAGCGTTGCACCAATGCGGGCGATGGGATCCGTGCCGGGCGCTCTGCAAGCGGACATGCCTATGCCATCCGTTGCCACCAACGACATCGGCGAATACGCGGCGTCTCGTCTGGCCGCCCGCGATTTTTCTGGCAGCACAGTCCAAGAGCTACACGGACAGCGCGACATCTCAATGCAGGAAGCAGCCGCGATCGTAAGGCCACGCAATCGGCAAAGGCAATCTTGCCGATTTGCAAGTACTCAGCTCGGTGTTTAGCGCTTCACTTTTGCAAGCGGGCTTACCGAAGAAGACCTCGGAATTGATTGTCGAAATGTGCGATTGCGCGAACGCGGGTCTTATGGTGCCGCAGGAACAGCGCTCCGGGAAAAACACGACACGCACTACTCTCGAATCGTTTTTCGAAAACGTCTTCGCTCCAGCGTATTGCAGAGAGTTTAGCGCCTGATCAAAGCGCTTTCCGAACATGCGGATTGGGCCGACGAAAAAACCGGTCCAGCTTCGCTTAGCAGGACTTGACCGCGTAGTCTGTCGATACTTCCGGTCTGGCGACAAGTCGCCTGGGACTGTGCGAATGCTTTTTGGGGCCGAGCATTAACCGTACTTGAGATCGGTGCTCTGTCCGACCTCGATGATGTAACCGTCCGGATCGCGGATGTAGCAGCGAATCTCGCCGTACTTGGCAATCGGTTCGGTTAGGAACTCGGCCCCTCGGCTTTTCCACAATTCGTAGCACGCTTGAATATCCGCAACGCGGATATTCAGAAAGCTGTTGATGTGATTCGGGTCGGGGACGCTGAGCGTTACCGTCGGCTTATCCGCGGTCGGCCCGCCCCCGACGTTCAGAATCATCCAGATATTCGCAAGTTGCAGGTACGGAGGCGCGTCGCCGTCACCCATGGTCAGAATGCGAGCGCCGAAGACCTTTTCGTAGTAGCGAGCCGATCGCTCGACGTCGGCGACGGTGAGAAAATACGCGATGCTGATCCCCTCTCGCGGGGGCATCTCATAGCCCTTCTCTTCGATTCGTACGCTGGTCATTGACGTCTCCGATTCCGACAAGCGGTGCTTATCTGCTGATTCCGGTTCTTTCGTATTCACGCCATGAGAGCATCGCGCATTACTCGCATATTCGTATGGACGCCAAGCGAACGGCCGTGGAAGCCATCGCAAAGGCGGTTTCTGACGGAGCTGTGGCTCTAGATTGGGTACTCGCGGACTACTAGCCAACAAGCTAAAGCCGCTCCGCTTAAAATCCCCCGGTGGCGTTCAGCCTTCGATCACTTGGGGCGTTTTGCTCCGGCTCTTGCGGTCGAGACAGCTTGCTGCGACCTTCGGCTTATCTGGCCGGTTCTTTAGATTGTTCCCTTCAGATTTGGATCCGGGAACACAACCATCTTGGCATCCGGCTCTCCGGACTGCACCAGGAAAGGCACGGCCGAATCATATCCTAAATCTTTCCCGGTCATAAATGGCGCATAAAACATGAAATGCCCGGGAATATGGGCCGTCCCATTGTCGGGAGTGGGCCCCAAGCGATTGTCGCTCGACAACATATAAAGGACGCCCGGCCTGCTGGGCGCTTTGAAGCGGCCATCCTTGTATCCGTTGGCAATGTCCGTTTTGATCGCCGCCTCGGATGAGCCCTTGGCGCGGAGTTCTTCCTTGAACAGCTCAACAGGCAAAAATGTCTGGCTGCCTTCAGGGTCGTAGCACATCGGCTCGATCGTGGTTTCAGTGGGCTTTACGAAATGCCGGCCAACAAGACAGCTCACGCCGTTGCTGCCCTCGCGCGCCTTCTCGTAGCCTTTAGGGCCAAGAACATAAACGGTAGCCTTATCCCGCACTCCCGCCGGGCCAGCACTCAACGCGATAGAGATCTGCTGGTCGCGCGGCATGGAGGCATCAAAGACTTTCGGAAGTTGCTCAAAGGGAACTTGAGCTACCGCACCGCTGGATAGAGCACCCATTGACAAGGCCACCGCAAAAGTCGTCATCATCCATCTTACAGGCATCATATTCACTCCCTTTCGTTCGCAGAATCGCTACCAACTCCGGGGAGGATAACTTCGACAAGCTAAGACTGGTACGCCATAGCTGTAACGAGAGTGCCTTTTGCGGCAGGCCGAGGGTTTTGATCGGCAGGGCGAAGCCGTGCAACCACCCTTGTGAGCTAAAATACGGACTGTGCTGAAGCGCGACGACCTTGGTTTTCCCACCTTCTGGACAGTCCAGATCGGCGCATGGCTTTGTTTCTATCTGTGGGGATCCATCTCCCTGCTGCCCTTTCTTCGCCAGCCCGGCGCGTTGCGCGCAAACACCGTTTTCTTCATTTCGTTGTTTATTATCAGTTCCTTACTGCGTCCCGTCTGCCGCTCCTTGATGCGTCATGCCTTTTCGTGGATGGCTCTGGAAATACGGGCTTTTGCCTCCTCTCTGCTGGCGGGAGTGAGCGCAGGTTATGTGATTGAGCTTGCGACATTCCCCCATGGCCCATTCAGTTGGACTGACTGGCTTGGAACTTCGGTGCGCTGCACCTTCATTCTCTTCGTCTGGTGTAGCCTGTACTTCAGCATCAAACTATGGCAGCAATCGATGCGCGAAAGAGAAAGGTTGCTGCGGGCCGAAGCGGAAGTGCGCGAGGCACGGCTGAGCGCTTTGCGCTATCAGTTAAATCCACATTTCCTGTTCAATTCATTGAATGCCGTGTCCACGCTTGTCTTGGAAGGAAATCCTCCAGCTGCTACTCGCATGCTGGCGCAGATCGGCGAGTTCCTGAGAACTATCCTGGACAACGAGGCCGTGCCGGAGACGCCACTTTCCAAAGAAATTGCCTTCGCCGAACAGTATTTGGCGATCGAGCAAAGCAGACTCGGTCCGCGGCTGCGCGTTGATGTGGCCATCTCCCCAGAAACTTTGGACGCGCTCGTACCGAGTATGTTGCTGCAACCGCTTGTCGAAAATGCCGTGCGACATGGTATAGCTCCGCTGGTGGAAGGCGGAACGATTCGCATTGAGAGCAAACTTCAAGGCGCTCAACTGCAGATCAGGGTCCAAAATTCTGGGCCGGTCAGCTCTGGGCTCGTGGCGTCAAACCGGCGAGCCACTGGCATCGGGATCAGCAATACTGCGGAGCGTCTCAAGACACTCTATGCTGCTGACCACAAGTTTGTGCTGCAATGGCCCGAAGGGGGTGGCTGTGAGGTGGCGGTTGAATTACCTTTACGAAAGAGCGCGCAGCAAGAGGTTTCATCGTGCGGGCGCTGATTGTCGATGATGAGCGACTGGCCCGGCGCGGTGTTCTCCTGCGCCTGCGAAAATTTAAGGATATCGAGATCGTCGGCGAATGTGCGGATGGGTTGTCCGCAGTAGAGAAAATCCTCGAGCTTTCACCCGATCTTGTGTTCCTCGATATACAAATGCCCGGCTTGGATGGTTTTGAGGTTCTCCGCGCCCTGCCGAAAGAGCGTCTCCCCGGCGTCATCTTCCTCACGGCCTACGAACAGCATGCCTTGCGGGCATTTGAAGTTCACGCATTAGATTATCTTCTCAAGCCCGTGGACGACGAGCGGTTTGCGGCAGCCCTAGACCGTGCCCGTAAGCTTGACGATTCGACGTCAAGGATTCGAATGACCGAACGAATCCTGCAGATGCTCGGAAGAGACTCCGAGAAGCGTGCTTCGCGCTTCATAGTGCGCGCGGGTTCACGGATTCAAATCGTGCTCGTAGAGGATATCGAGTGGATCGCCGCGGCCGGAGACTACACGGAACTGCACGTTCGCGGTCGTGCACATCTTTTGCGCGAAACGATGAATTCACTTGTAGAGAAGCTGGACCCGACGGAGTTCCTTCGGATTCACCGTTCTCGAATCGTACGGACTCGATGCATTGTGGAGCTGCACGCCATCGATAATCGGGAATACTTGGTGAAGCTGTCTGATGGCTCGCAGCACCGCTCCAGCCGCACCTATGCCGACAACCTCGACCGCTGGCTGACTCACGGGAAAGCTCAATGAAACGAAATGCAGCGGTTTAGCTTATGTGCTTTTAGTTCAGCTCCAGCCCAATGGCCGGGCGGATGCGCTTGTGACTTGCAACGTCGCAGACTTTGCCGGGCCCGCGGAGCGGTTTAGGATTTCTGTGCTGCGTCCGGGCGACCTGTTAAGGAAGGTGAAACCATGAGCAAAGCTACCTACCCATTGAAGCTTCCCCTCTCCATCAAGAAGGCTGCCCAGCGGCTCGCGAAAGAAGATGGGGTGTCGTTGAACCAATGGATCGCGGCAGCGGTCGCCGAAAAAGTTGGAGTGGTGGAAACCGCGGCCGATTTTTTCAGGAAGCGGGTAGGCAAGGCCACCGGCGAAGGACTCATGAAGTTTCTTCGCACCGCGCCTAAACTCGCTCCCCAGCCGGAAGACGCACACCGATAACCACAATCAAATTCCCTTCGAGAGATATTCCGCGAAAGGGAAAAAGCGAGAATAGCGGCGTATTTATTGGCGATTTGAATGGTTGGCCTGGGTGGACTTGAACCACGGACCTCGCCCTTATCAGGGGCCTTTAAGGTGCTATATGCATAGTATTTTCTTCGTGAGGAGAGGCGATCCACTGTAGCACGGCCTCGCCAGCGAACAATCCTACGCGGTCACTTTATGATAAAGCGGTAGTGCTCATGCTCGTCGCCGATTGCGTGCGTCCGCGAGCCTCCTCGATCAGACGCAAGCAGGCTCGCAAAGTGCTTGACCTTCGCGGCGCGTTGACATTTCCTTGGGCTGCACAGAGTTAGATAGGAAGAGTATTTTCCCTTTAAGAAGGACGAAGCCAGTTCTCTCGTTGCAGGCCTCGCACCTGAGCAAACTCCCTTGTATTGTCGCTAACCAGGGTATAACCAAGCGTAAGGGCATGAGCAGCGATGAGCAGATCGTTGCCGCCGATCGGTTTGCCGACCCGCTCAAGCTGTGCTCGAACCCGGCCGTACGTAACATCTGCGGGCGAATCGAAAGGAAGAACCTGCAGAGCCCCCAGCACCATTTCGAGTTGTGTCGTGAGCCGCTGCGACCCCTTCTTCTCTGCACCATAGCGGAGCTCTGCGACCACAATGATGCTGGTGCAAACTTTTGTTTCACCCACCTTCCTGATGCGCTGCGCAACAGTGCCCTGTGGATTGCGAACCAGATCCGAGACCACGTTGGTATCAAGCAGATAGCCCGTCATAGATCGACTCGATCAGGAGGCACATCCAGAATCGGTGCGAAATTCTCATCGAGCCGGCTCAGGGTGGCAAGAACGGCCAACAGGGACTCGGGCGGTGCAGGTTCGATGATCAGCCGGTCTCCCTCCTTGCGCATGACGGCGTCCTCACCGGGGAATTCGAACTCCCGAGGAATCCGCACAGCCCGGTTTCGCCCATTCTTAAAGACCTTCACGTGTCTTTCGGCTGTGACTAATCGTCTTGGCATATGTCACAGCCTATGCCAATTCTACGTCCTTGTCAATGGCGCACCATTCCCACTCGTTCCCACTCGAAGACCAGCACGGACGATTGCCCGCAGGCTACCCGTCCCTGATAAGGCGGACTATGGTCCAAATAACGCAAGTGTCGATGACGGTTTGCGTGAATTACTGGTGATGAGCGACCTGAGACATAGGTGACATTTCGTACCGGACACATAGGTTACGCTTTTTTGAGGAGGGAGAGATGCCTTAGAAGGAGTGTTCGGTTATGGATGAACGATTGCAGTTCGTGGCGTCAGCCGCGCGTACGAACGCAGTGTGGATATCTACGGCTGGGCAGCCTCGGAGGCATGGAAGGCCACTACTCGCCACTTCTGGTTTTGGCGCAAGTTTTTCGCGGACGTTGGTTCACGCGTAGCGCGATCTTATCTAGTTCGAATTGCAGTGGGGTTCTTTACTTATTTTTCAGTGCACGTCTCGCCGTTCTCTGCGCAGCACGTTTCTTTCCTTGCGCTTCGTCCCTCGACTGGATGGCATGCGCGTTGACGATTGCCCGAATTAGTCCCGGAAAGCGTTGCTCGAGTTCCGTACAACGCGAGGTGTTGTGGACTTCCACGCCGCGACGCTCACCACGGATCAGCCCCGCCTCTCTCAGTTCCCTAAAGTGCTGAGAGAGTGTGGACTTAGGGATCGTCTTGTCGCTGACTGTGAGAAACGTCGAGCAGTTCTGCGAGCACTCCTGCGACACGATGTCCATATAAATTGCCACCCGCACTGGGTCGCACAAGGCGTGGAGAATTCCTTCTACCGTAATCTCCTCAATCGATGGGTGGAACAGAGGACGCATGCTGATTAGAGTAGTCACCCAGGGGAAATGGTTCAATAGTTCTATTGTTCTGAACTAATGAACCTTTTCCGGGCCCAATTGCATCTACTCACCGGAGGCGAATGCGGGGCGGCCTAGCGCAACAGCCCCGAGACGCCGCTGTTAGCGACATGGCAGCGGGCTCTCGCATTATTCTATCGCACGCCTGAATGGAGAACAGTCATGGGAAAGCTCGAAGGAAAAGTAGCTGTCATCACAGCAGCGACGTCCGGCATGGCGCTCGCCACCGCCAAGCTATTCGTCAAAGAGGGCGCGTACGTCTTCATCACAGGACGCCGCAAGGATAAGCTTGATGAGGCGGTCAAGCTCATCGGCAAAAACGCCACTGGTGTGCAGGGCGACGCCAGCAACCTAGCCGACCTCGACCGCCTCTACGATACGGTGAAGCACGAGAAGGGTAAGATCGATATTCTTTTCGCCAGCGCCGGACAGGGCGAGTTCGCCAAGCTCGAAGAAGTAACCGAAGAACACTTCGACAAAACCTTCGACTTGAACGTGCGCGGCACGCTCTTCACTGTGCAGAAGGCCCTGCCTCTGTTCAACGACAACGGTTCTATCTTCTTGAACGGATCCATCGCCAGCATCAAGGGATTCCCGGCCTTTGGCGTCTACAGCGCCAGCAAGGCTGCGCTGCGCTCCTTCGCTCGTACTTGGCTGGTAGAGCTCAAGGAACGGAGAATTCGAGTCAACATCCTGAGCCCCGGCACCATCGACACGCCAATCCTAGACCCGCTCGGGCCAGACGCGAAGGAGTTCTTCAAATCTCAGATCCCTCGCGGCGAAATGGGACGCCCCGAAGAGATCGCGACCGTCGCGCTCTTCCTCGCCTCAAGCGATTCAAGTTTCGTCAACGGCATCGAACTCTTCGTCGACGGCGGCACGGCCCAGATCTAAGCCATCGTCACAGGTGTGCAGAAGCCATCGGCCGGTGGGACCACCCGTCGCCTCTTAGAACAAGGTCGTTGATTCCAGGAATCTCGCTCTTCGATCCACCATCGAATGATGATGGCCTTTCTTCCAGCCAAGCGGGACGGTAGCCTCTTTGATGTTGTGCTCCACCGTTGGAAGCAGCCGATCGAAACATGTTCGTAGTCCAAGCTCCCAAGCTCTCGTCCCCCGAGCCCGGCGCCTCGTCTGAGGCTGTTCGGGGTCCGGACATTCGCTCCGACTGGTGGCTTTGAAGCAAATGCTATGCGGAAGTAATGCCTCCGGATTTGTCGCGATAAACGCCCAAGCATCCAGGATTTTGTCTCCAGCCTAGCCGACTTCACAGAAATGGTGCCGCCGTGGAAGCCGGATAGCTTCCGGTTAGCCGACCATACATACAAATGAAGTGACCTACCCTCATTCCGAATGCAGAGATGATATCGCTCTAAGAATTTCCGGCTGATTCTCAGTGAGGTAGTGCACGCTGTCGGGGGTCAGATCCGGTGCGACATGAGTGTTTCCGTTCGCTCGGAGAGACCTTCGGCAACCTTAGAGTTAAGTTCGCAAAAGGAGATGCGGCTCCGTAGCAAAGAACAACGGCACGTCATTGGGACCGCGTTGCGCAAAGTTGAATTGCGCGTTGGCTGGAAACGCGCGGTACATTTCAAACACTGCGTGCAGCTGCAAATCAGTGCCGTAAGCTTGCAAGTAATGGGCATGTAGCCCAAGAGTCTGTTGTTGATTCTGCATTGCTTAGGTCCAGGGCCTTCAAGACCGGCTTCTTGTACCCAAGTTGTATACTTTTGAGTCTGACGACCGGTGCTCGCGGCACTAATTTCGAGCCGCCCTCCCTTCAATTTCTTATTTCATTTCACGAGGTATCTGTTATACTGATACCATGCACGGGACATATGCAATCGTTCTCTCATTTGATCAGTACCTGGCTGAGAGACAGTTTCAGTTCGATGCTGTGGTGATTGGCGGTGCCGCGCTTAATTTGCTGGGCGTTGTGTCTCGCTTGACGAAGGATTGCGACATTCTCCACCCGGAAATCCCAAACGAGATTGCCGAAGCCTCGCGCACCTTTGCCATTGAGGTCCGGGCCAAGGGCGACACCCTTCAAGACAACTGGCTGAACAATGGGCCGCGTTCGCTTGCAAGTCACCTTCTGCCGCGATGGGAGGAGCGCCTCCAAACCGTTTTTGCCGGTACTGCCATTCATCTCCGTTGTCTCGGCCGAGAGGATCTGCTCTGCGCAAAACTTTTCGCCCTTTGCGATCGCGGTATAGATCTTAGAGACTGCCTCGCTCTCGCGCCGAACATCAATGAACTCGAGAATGTGCTTCCATGGCTGGAGCGGCAGGATGCTAACCCTGACTGGCCAGATCATGTTCGCGCGACCTTTGCTGATCTTCGGAGGAGGCTCGGTCATGGCATTTAGCAGGGCTTTTGCCCCCTCTCCACTTGTTCAGCCGGACGAACTCACCTCCCGCATGGTTGGAATCGGCATGAACTTCGCCGCGCCCCCCGTTCCCGAGCCGAATATCGAGGACACAATCCTGTTCGCAAGCATAGAGGGCATCGAAAAATATGACCTGCGGGTTCTAGCGGTGCTGCTTACCTGGTTTGGCATACACGCAGCTTGGGTTAATGCTGACCGGCTGACGAAATTGGTGGCTGCGCAAAGCTCGCCGCGGGTTAGAGCGTTCTGGTCCGCTGTCGCCCGCTGGCAGAAGAGAGATCGACGTTTCGCTCGTCTTGCCAGCTTGTATGTCGAACCGCGGTTAGACTTAATGGAAACGGGTACCGAATTTCAAGTGAAGCGTCATGGTGAAGATTCTCGTTTTGAAGGAAGTGCGATCCGCGTAGCCGCGAATGTACTTCGAGATCGAGTCGCCGATGTGTTACAGCCTGTGGACCTGGCGCGGCGTCATCATGCCTATCGCTGCCGACTGATGGTGGGACCCAGTTACCGGGCTGATATGTGGGCTGCCCTCGAAGAGGAACCAACCCTCTCTGCAGCGGCCTTAGCGAGGAGGACGTACGGCTCGTTTGCAACGGCTTGGCATGTCCGGCGTGATTTTGCTCTTCTGTCACGGATTTTGTCCCCAGGTTCCAAGCTCCTCCGAACACACCGTTCGAAGCACATAGAGAGTCAAGAGTGATTGGATAGCTCACGGATACGTGCCTGCGCGTGCGCTTTGCGTTTGGGAGTTAAGGCCGGACCCTTCTTTGAGAGCGCTTTCTGGTAGTCGGCGATCGCATTCTTCTGGTCGCCAGCAAGTTCACAAACTTGGCCTCGATTGTGGTAGACCCAGGCATTCTCAGGACTCAGCCTGATGGACGCCTCAAATTCGGCCATTGCAGCCCCATTTTTACCAAGGCCAGCGAGCGCGAACGCTCTTCCATTGTGTACGAAAGCCTTGATCTGTTCGTACCACTTAGCCCAACTTGCATCTGGCGCAGAAACCGTTTCTAAAGCCCGTAGCGCCAAATCCAGATCCTCTATCGCTCGGCCGTGTTCGCCCGCTTCCCCAAGAACCTGACCTCGACCAGAAAGCGACATAATATTATTTGGCTTGAATACGAGAGCGCGGGAATAGTCGCGAATAGCATCCTGTAGTCGTCCCGTGTACCAGAGGGCCTCTGCGCGTCCGCTATAGGCCTCCGAGTCCTCGGAATAGCGATCGATGTATCTAGAGAAGAACGCGATTCCATCCTCATAACGTTCCGTGAGAAGCCATGTGGCGCCTAACGATGTGAGAATATAACTAATTGTTTCTGGCTCGTTGATGTCGTCTCTGGATCCAATCGCTTGCAAAAGCAGAGCGCGAGCCTTGTCGTATTCCTCCAATCTCAGGTGATCGTGCGCCTCCTGACGAAGCTGGTGCACGTTATTGAGGCACTCCCGTTTTCTCGGTTGCGGCGACGACCTTGCCCCGATCCATCGTAGGAATTTCATTGGTGGCGAGTGTAGCCGGAAAAATGTTGCTCAGTCAAAATCAAAAAGAGAATGAACACAGCCGAGACCCGAGAGGAGAAATCGCCCAAAACGACACCGGTGGTGGGCCGACAAACGGGACTTAGGCTTCGGCGAGCTAGGCTAGAATTTTCGAGAAGTTGACA
>JBEKSZ010000097.1:0-20944 GCA_049516615.1 Candidatus Acidiferrum sp.
ACGGAAAGTAGAATTTGAAAACGCCGGCGGCCATCACTCCAGGTTTGGTCGTAAAGGAGTCTCCGGCGATCAGAGAACGGTCGCGGGTGTCGAGGTAGGCTACGTGGCCGGGCGTGTGACCTGGGCTCAAAATGGTCCGCAGCGAGCCAATCATTTCACCGTCCGAACGAATCCTGACGGGATGCGAAGATGTTTTCATGAATCCCGGCGCCCTCTGCCCGGGTTTGCATCCGTAGGCGGAAAAGTCTCCGGCGAGTAAGGGCGCTTCGTGGACGCCGATGGAGATTTCCGCTGCGGGCAGGGAATTGTGAAGGGCATCCAGCGAACCGACGTGATCGAAATGGGCATGGGTCAGGAGGATGCGGCGAATGGTGGCGCCCAGTTGGCGAGCGGCCTTCAGGATGGCGGAAGCCGAGCCGGGGACGTTGGTATCGATCAGTGTGGCGCTGCCGTCGTCTTCGACTACCAGAAAGCAATTGATCATGCCGAAGCGCGTGAATCGGTGGAGGCGACTTGTTTCGCTAAAGACTCGCATTGCCTAGGAGACCAGTATTAACACATGGGCCGGGTGTCTTCCGACGACAAATCTGTAAACCCTCCGGATGGGAAGCGGGGGGGCTTGCTGGCCAGGGAATTTGGGTGCTGCGGCTCGACGCCCCTCTTTGCGGATTGCGCGTTGCCAGTGGATGCACCGTTCGCGCGGTGTCGAGCCGCCGCACTCGAAAAAGCTAGTAGTGGAAGTGGTAGCGAAACTCCACGTAGATTTGGCGCGGATCGTTGTAGTGGAAGCCGCCGAAGGTCAGGCTGTTGTCCAACTCGACTCGGCGGTTGGCCACGTTGAGCGCGGTTATCGAGACGCTGTATTTCTCGGCGAAGGATTTACCCAGCGCAAGATCAAAGGTGGTGTGCTGCGGCAAGTACGGACCGGGATACTGGGCATCGGGCGAGCCGTTGGTGAAGCCTGAGCCATAGTAGACGTTGCTCGAAGCGTAGGACTTCCAGGGAAGCGCGGCGCTGAATCCGAGGTTGAGCGTGTTGCGCTGATCGTGATCGACAGGCGAAAACCCGGGCGGAATGTCCAGCGGGCAGGACGGCATCACGGGGATAGGGCAAACCAGACCCCCAGTGATCGGCGAGGTTGCTTGTGCGATCTGATTGGAATAGGCCAGGTGAAACTGCCCGCGATTCCAGAGGCGAGGGGAGTGCAGGGTGAGTTCCCATCCTTGAATCAGTGCGGCGTCCCAGGTGATGGGCCAGAAGAGGTTGGATTCGCCGATGTTGTTGTGATCCAGCCAGTTTTTAGCGCGGGTTTGGAAGGTGTCGGCATCGAGGGCCCAGCCGCGGAAGGGGATGGTGAGGCCGAACTGGTGTTCTTCGTCCCGTTCGCCGTGAATGGGAGCGAAGACAAGACCCTGGCTCTGCGCCAACTCGACCAGCGGACTGGTGCTCGGCACAATGGGCGGAGCCTGATAGAAATCGCCGTAGAAGGCCCGGAAGACCCAGTTAAGCCGCGGGATTCGCAGGGCCACGCCAAAACGCGGATCGGTGGCGTTTTCAACTACATCGGCGGTGAAGTGCGATTGGCGAAGGCCGGCGATCAGCGTCAGCCAGGGCGTGACCTTGAATTTATCGTTGATGAAGAGGTTTTCAAGTCCCCCGGTTAGCGCTCCGCTGGACGCCGGAAAGTTCGTGGTGCATGGGGCGGGACAAGGCTGAAAAAAGTTGTAGAAATAGTTGTTCTGGTGCTGCGCGAATCCATACACGCCGGCCTGGATGTCATTTTTCCAGACTTGGGCATTCAGCGCCGCCTGCAGACCGCCGTAGTTGGAGGTTTGATCCACGTTGCTGACCACCGGGACGTCGTTTGGCGAGGCTTGGTAATCGGCCTTGCTGTAATGATAGAAGGGCGACACGGTGAGGAGCAATTTGGCGTTGAAGGTGTGTACCCATGAGAAGGCGATATACCCGTCGGTCTCATGCTCGCCATCGCGAAGACCGAAACTCGGGTACACCTGATTTCCGATGGAGTTGAGATTCGGGTCGATGGGAATCTGGTAGTAGTCCTGACGCAGCGAGCTGACCACGCGGAATTGGTTCTGCAAATCGGGATTGAAAATCAGCGACACGAAGCCTCCGACACCATTCTCCGCGTCGTGGAAAACCTGGCCGATGGGCGGCTGCAATCCATAATCGCTGCGGTTGGCGTTCACGCTGAGGTAATAAGCGAAGCGTTTGGTGTGCCCGCCTAGATTCAGTTGGTCGTTGGTTTGCAGAAAATTCCCGAAGGTGGCGACCAGTTCGGCGTCGTTGTTCTTCTCGAATCCGCTGCGCGGAACGATATTGAAAATGCCGTAGGTGCGGTCGCCATAGTCGGCATC
Organism: Candidatus Acidiferrum sp.; assembly: GCA_049516615.1. Classification (GTDB taxonomy): domain Bacteria; phylum Acidobacteriota; class Terriglobia; order Acidiferrales; family UBA7541; genus Acidiferrum. Next base: position 2,379 of record JBEKSZ010000097.1, read on the forward strand.
GTAGCTGCCGCGCTGCACCTCGAGGTAATCGATGTCTTTGGGGTCGATCTGTGGGCCAAGATTGGTGGCGATGTTCGTGTTGGGGATCGCCACGCCGTCAATCAGCCAGTCCACCTGGTGGCCTCCGCGCATGTGCAGCATGTCGTGGGTCACGTACGCTCCGGGCACGAAATCGGTGATCATTTGCAGCGCGTTGCTGCGGTCCGCGCCGGGCGTCTCGGCGATGTCTGCGCGAGCCACCAGCGTTGTGGGGGTTACGGATTCGACGTTGGCCACATTCTCCGGCTGCTCGGTGACCGTTGCGGTTTGATTCACTGCTGCGATTTTCAATTGAAAATGCAGCGTAGGCGAGGAATCCGAGACCACGGTTACTTGCTGCAGATCATCCGCGAAACCGCTCTTTGTCAGCGTCAGCAGGTAATCGCCTACGGGCACCGCCATAAAGGAAAAGGCGCCGTCGGAATCCGTTTGTGCTGTCTGCGTCCAGTCGGAGGTCGCCGATTTCAGAGTCACCGTAGCGCCGGCAATGGGGCGGTGCTGGGGATCGTGGACGACGCCACGCACGGTGCCGAAGACGCTCGCAAACGCTCCACTTGCTAAGAGAAATACGCTTACCAGAAAGACTCGACTGCGTTGCATCATGGTTTCTTCTCCGTCGAAGCGCGGAAATAATCCGCGGCGAGCCGTGCCGTGGGGCCCGGAAAGGATGGTGCTTTCAACTATGCGAGGGAGTTACCGGGAGAAGCGGGACGTTCGAGGAGGGGGAGAAAGGGGTTCCGCTGAGCGGGAGAATTCGTTCGCCCGTGGGGCGAGCAATCGGGATGCCTCGATGACCGGAGCGGCCATGGAAACTGGCGGAGGCACTACGTAAACGACCGGCGAGACTGGCGGACCCTCCTCACGCTGACAGCAGGCCATACTGCAATTCGTCATGCCCGCCATGCCATGCGCGCACTGCATGGCGTGGTTCGATTCGCTCTCGCTGCCTTGCGGTGTTCCACGATGCGAATGCGCGGGGACTGGGCACTGATTGCCAGCGCAGCACGAGCTACTCGCGGGCCAGGCGGCCACCACCAGCGGCGCGTACAAACACAGCGCCGCGAAAACACAAATCCACGCGGCGAAAATCGTTCGCGAATTGCGGCGTTTCGAACGCATAGCGGTTGCCCGGAAGCCTTAGTCTACGGCAATTCCCGCCGTGTTGCACCTGAACAATGGCACCGGGTGGCACGGGCCAGGTGCCTGGCATGGCTCAAAGACGCTTCTTGCCTTCAAGTTGACGGAACCGCTCCCTCACTATTTTTTTGATGAGTGCGATGGGGAGAGGTTCGTCCGCGGGGAACTGGATGGTGCCTTTGGAGGTCGGGAAGCTCTTAAGTTCGCTCCTAAAAGCCTCGATCACCGATGCGGTAGGGAACAAACTGCAATGGTGGGCAAACCCCGCGTACCACACCAGCCCGCCTTTGTACTTGAAGGCGGGAATGCGATAGCTAATGGTTTCGGCGGCCCCCCGGGGCGAAGCGGCGCGGATTGCGGCGCGCAGCTTGCTCAGGTTGCTGCGTACGGGTTCTGAAACCTCAGCGAAATATTCATCGACGTTTTTCGGAGCGGTCCGACCCTTCGCCGCTGGACGTTTGACGGATTCCCGCCGCTTCATGAAGCCATGCTACAAGACCGGGCACGGCGAATCCAGGCCCCCGGGCGCCGAGGGCCCCCCTTTTTGCGATTCTAGAGGGCACAAAAGCGGGTGCGCGAATCGGACCGCGGTCCAGGCTTCTCAGGGGAAAGCTCCCGGTACAACTTTGCCACCGCCGTGCGCCGGACCAGTAACTCGCAATCTTCGAGGTGGTCAAGCCAAGAATCAGATCAAAATGCGATTTGCCACCGATCGGGACGCCCCCGCCGTGCTCCTACCAATGGATCGAAAGGCGAGAGCGCGGTCACTAGAAACGAGGACATTGCCCAGCCCGGAATCCCCCCGATCACCAGTGAAGCGACCCCGGCCTTTGATGGCAATCCGATGCGCTACGCTCCATTCGCTTGGGAGCGAGTGTGCCGGGCCTTGCAGAGTGCATAGGACCCCCAATAAACCGCTGTTTGCCCGGCATATGCCCGAACCGTTGCGCGCGAGGGAGCTTCTCGCTGACGGGGATATCTTGACTTGATGGCTCTTGCGTCACAGACTTCTGGTATGGCTCATACCTACATGAAATTTGATTTTGGGACGGACGAAGAGACGGCGCAGCAAGCGCGACACAAACTAGATGTGTGGAAACAGGCCTTCCGGCTGGATAAGAAATTGCAATACAAGCTGGAGCGCGGCGAAGCGCTCGAGGGCGAGGCCGCCACGCTGGCTGGTGAAGAAGAGCACGCCGGGCGCAGGGAGGCGAAGCAGGCGCAGAAAAAGCATCCTGACAAAAAGCATTCCGAGGGGAAAGCCAAGGCCAAGGCGCGCTCTGGCAAGCACGACGAAGCAAAAGACGACGCCGAGGCTATTTCCGACGGGCGCAACGTGACTCTCTTGGTTCGGTTGTATTTTTCATCTCATGAAAAGCTGTCTGAGCAGCGATGGTTTGATCGCATCCCGTCGGAGGAACCGTTTAAGAGCGCTTCGCCGCAGGTCATTCGGCAGGGTGAGCCGGAGTTCGCGGAATCAGAGAAGCACTTCGCGGATTTGGGATAGCGATTCCTGGTGCGGCCACTACAGAAGAGTTTCGCGCAGATACATCTTGCCGGGTGGGGGACGCAGCGCGCTGTGCCCCCTACAAGAAACGGCTGACGAAAGCGGCGAGCGCGGCAGCAAAATTTAGCTATAATCGAAGAGCTTTAACTGGGCTCGTAAGCATCCCTTTCCCGAGGACGTACGAATGGCGACACAGACGCGCGTCAAGACCGCCACGATCGATGCCCAGAAAACGCACGGCCTCGACGCCGATGCGCTGATCCGCCTATACCGCACGATGTATCTGTCCCGCAAGCTGGACGACCGCGAAATCCAGCTCAAACGCCAAAATAAAATCTATTTTCAAATTTCCAGCGCTGGCCATGAAGCGGTTAGCGCAGCTGCGGGGTTGCTTCTTCGTCCCCGCGTCGATTGGCTTTATCCCTACTACCGCGACCGGGCGCTGTGCCTCATGCTGGGGGTCACCCCGCTGGACACTTTGCTGCAAGCCGTCGGCGCGAAGGACGATCCCAGCTCTGGCGGACGCCAGATGCCTTCGCACTGGGGCCATCCCAAGTGGAATATTGTCAGCAAATCCTCCTGCACGGGAACGCAGTTTGTGCAGGCCGTGGGCGCGGCGGAAGCCACGCTTTACTACGGGCAGCACCGCAAGGCGCTGGCCGAAGCCAAGAAAGCGCCGCTCGGCGAGCACGTCAACTATCGCGACAACGAAATTGTTTACGTTTCCTGCGGCGACGGGGCCACCAGCGAAGGCGAATTTTGGGAATCGCTCAACGCCGCTTGTGTCAAGAAGCTTCCGCTCTTTTACGTGGTCCAGGACAATGGCTACGCCATCTCCGTCCCGGTCGAAGTGCAAACCGCGGGCGGCAGCATCTCCAAGCTGACGCGCAGCTTTCCGAATCTGTACGTCGCGGAATGCGACGGCACGGACACGCTGGAGAGCTACGGCGCCTGCAAGGAAGCGGTCACTTACTGCCGCGAACGCCGCGGCCCGGCGCTGTTGCACGCGCATGTCACGCGGCCTTACTCGCATTCGCTTTCCGATGACGAGAAGCTGTACAAGTCGCAGGAAGAGCGCGAGGCCGAAGCCCTGCGTGATCCGCTGTCAAAATTCTCCATGTTTCTCATCCGCGAAGGCGTGCTGGATCAAAAAGAAATCGAGTCCCTCGAAGCCGGCGTGGACCGCGAAGTACGCGACGCCGCCGACGAAGCTCTCGCTGCGGGCGAGCCCACGATCGAGTCCATCGTCGAAAATATCTATTCGCCGGATATCGATCCGACCTCCGCGTCGTTCGCGTCCGAGGCAAAATTTCACGGCTCGCCGAAAACCATGGTGGAAATGGTCGCCGCCACGCTGTCCGACGAGATGGCCCGCGACGAACGCATCACGGTCTTCGGCGAAGACGTCGCTGACGCCAGCCGGGAAGAAAATCTGAAACACGTAAAAGGGAAGGGCGGCGTCTTCAAAGCCACCGCTGGCCTGCAACGCAAGTACGGCGCGGATCGGGTCTTCAACACCCCGCTCGCCGAAGCCAGCATCATCGGGCGGGCCATTGGCATGGCCACGCGCGGACTAAAGCCGGTCGCCGAAATTCAGTTCTTCGATTACATTTGGCCGGCCATGATGCAGATTCGCGATGAGCTTTGCGTGATGCGCTGGCGTTCGAATGGTACGTTCAAGGCTCCTGTGGTGATTCGCGTAGCCATCGGCGGATACCTCACCGGCGGCGCGGTATATCACAGCCAAAGCGGCGAATCGATTTTCACGCACTGCCCGGGCCTGCGCGTGGTCATGCCTTCGACGGCTCTCGACGTAGCGGGCCTGCTGCGCACCGCGATTCGCTGCGACGATCCGGTGATGTTCCTCGAGCACAAGCATTTATATCGCCAGCCGTATAATCGCAGCGAGTATCCCGGCCCCGACTACACCATCCCCTTCGGCAAGGCCCGCGTCGTCAAAGAAGGCGACGCTGTCAGCATCATTACTTACGGAGCCGTGGTGCATCGCGCGGAAGTCGCCGCGGCGCAACTGCAACGCGAGGGTCTTTCGGTAGAGATTATCGACCTGCGCTCGCTGTCGCCATACGACTGGGAAGCTATTGCGGCCAGCGTACGGAAAACGCACCGTGTCATTGTGGCTTATGAAGACATGCGCAGTTGGGGCTATGGCGCGGAAATTGCCGCGCGCATTGCGGACGAGCTTTTTAGCGACCTGGACGCCCCGGTGAAACGCGCGGCTGCTATGGATACGTTCTGCGCCTACCACCCGAAGCTTGAAGACGTCATCTTGCCGCAAACGTCGCATCTTGTCGCTGCCGTAAAGCAGATCCTTTCCTATTGATCCCGCGACCGGCGCAGCGGCATCCGGCCAGCAGCGAGCTGCGTGGTCCAACGGCTGGGGTGGAGCGGCCTTGACGCGCGGGAAACTTTTCGCCATATTTCTTCGTATCTTATAGTGAGCAGGGCGCTGTCGTCGGTCCACAAGCCACAAGCGGCGGGGCGCCCACAAAAGGGTGAAACGATGATCTGCCCGAATTGTCAGAAGGACATCGCCGCAGGCTCCAAGTTTTGCTACAACTGCGGCGCGGCCCAGACGCAACCGGCCGGCGCAGGCGCGCCCCCGACCTACGCCCATCCAGCCGGCGCGCGCAAGCGTCTGGTGCGCTCGAGCACGGACTCGAAGATTGCCGGGGTGTGCGGCGGGCTCGCCGATTATTTCGATATCGATCCCATGATCATCCGCCTGGTCTGGGTGGTGCTATTCTTCTGCGGCGGCACCGGTGGTTTGGCCTACATCGTTCTGTGGATCGTTCTCCCCTTGGCGCCGACAGGGGTGGCTGTTCAGAACGCTACCATCGTCACCTGAGCGTCTGCCCCGCGCGGTGGCCGCTCCACGGGATGCGGCATAGCTCTTGTGCTTCATGTAGGCAGCAAGCCCCAGCACGTCTTCTTACCTCCAACCGGCATGAATAGGGCTAATTCTGCGTGCCCCCGGGCAAGCTGGGGCGCAACATTGTTGCACCCCAGAAGGAAATAGCTCAGACCGCCGAATCCCCAGAGGGAAATCGGGAATTCACCATTCCGGCGGCCTGCCCATAATCAGGTACAATCTCTGACGGAGATTCCTAAAGCCATTGTCCGCGCTCATCGCCCACCATGAAGCGTAAGCTGCTTGTTGCCGTGCCCTTGCTGTGCCTGGTTGCGCTGCTGGCCTGGTTTTTTCGCCCCAAGCACGAGGCGCTGGGCGAGGCGTTTATTAGCGAACGCAGCGTCACGCTTTGGAGCAGCGTGGCGCAGGTCCGCGAACCCATCGGCACGCTGCACTATGGGGATCGTGTTGACGTCCTCGCGCGCCGCAATGACAACACCAAAGTCCGCGCTGGGGCCAGCGGCGTCGGCTGGGTAGACACTCGCTATTTGATGGAACCGGCGCTCTGGCAACGCAGCGCCAAACTGCTTGAGCAGGCCCGCGGCATGCCGGTGCAGGCGCGGGGACGCACCAAAGTCGCCACCAACTTGCGAGTCGAGCCCGGACGCACGCAGCCGCGGCTCTACCAGTTCGGGCGCGGCATCGCGGTTGAAATTGTGGGCCGCGCCGTAGCTGACTGGACGCAAGCTGGCGACGAAAAGGAAACCGCCGCCGAGTCGCAGGAAGCCAAGAAAGAAGAATGGTACCTGGTGCGGGGCTTGGCGACCCGTCCTCCCGGCGAATCCACGGCGCGCATTGCGGAAACCAATACCACCACGCAATCCGGAGATCAGACCATCCCCATCGCGGGATGGGTTATCGCCCGCTTCATCGAATACACCTTGCCTGAGCCGGTGGCTGAAGGCACCGCTTCCGCCAACGTTCGGCCGATTGCCTGGTTTGAGCTGAACCGTGTCGCGGATCCTTCCGGCGAAAAACCGCAGTATCTGGTGGCCGGGGCGCGCGGGCCGGAAGGCCAGCCTTGCGATTTCACGACGCTGCGGGTCTATACCTGGAACCTGCGCAAAACGCGCTATGAAACCGCGTTCATTGAGAATGATCTCTGTGGCACGCTGCCGGTCCGCGTGGGGCGCGACCCCAAGAACGAGCCCGAGTTTCGCTTTCACGACATGGATGGCAACAAGGGCGAACGCGTCTACCGGCTGGTTCAAACGGTAGTGCGCCGCGTTCACGAAGAGGGTGAAGTTAAATCCAGGGGCAGTACCGCAAAACCAAACAAGCACGCTGCGGAACACTAGAGCCTGCGAGCACAATAACAATGACGCTGCACATCAACGAAGCTGAAGTCCGGGCCACGCTGAACATGGCCATGGCCATCGAAGCCGTCGAAGAGATTTCGCGCAAACAGTCGACTGCCGAAGTTGTGGTACATCCCCGGCGGCGCTTTGAACTACCGGGCGGCGGTTTTTTTCATTACATGGCCGCAGCGGACTACGCCGGCGGTTACATTGCCATGAAGCAGTACACCTATTCGCGCGGCAAGGTGCGCTTTCTGGTGCCGCTCTATGCCATGCCCACGGGAGACTTGCTGGCCATGATCGAGGCCGACTACATGGGACAACTGCGCACCGGCGCGGCGACCGGCGTAGCCACAAAATATTTATCGCGCGCGGACTCGCGCGTCGCGGCCATCATCGGCACCGGCGGCCAGGCGCGGACGCAACTGGAAGCCATTGCCGCAGTACGCAAGCTCGAGTCCGTGCGGGCTTTCGGGCGCGATCCTGCACGACGTGAAAAATTCGCCAGCGAAATGAGCCAGCGCCTGGGCATAGAGGTAAGCCCCGTAGACTCCGCGGGCGAAGCCGTGCGGGGCGCAGACATCGTGACCACCGCAACCACCACGACCCTGCCTGTCGTCCACGGCGCAGAGCTGGCGCACGGCGTGCACCTGAACGCCATCGGCGCCAATCATGCCAACAAGCGTGAACTTGACGAGGAGGCCGTAGCCAGCGCCGATGTCATCGTGGTTGACTCCATCGAACAATCACGCCAGGAGGCCGGCGACTTGATCATCGCCTTCCACGGTGATGAAACGTGCTGGACCGGAGTCAAACGCTTGTCGGAAGTGGTGTCCGGCAAAACCACGGGCCGGTCGAGCGACTCCGAAGTCACGCTGTTTAAATCGAACGGTATAGCGTCGTGGGATTTAGCCGTAGCGGTAAGAGTCTATGCCGCCGCCCGCGAAAAGGGTCTAGGGAAGGAACTGCCATTCTGGAGTGACCGAGCGCCGGGGCCCTGAGACCGCCGGCGGCTACTTGATGCCCAATTTACTCTGTAGCGCTTCATACAGCCGCGCGCGCACGTCCTGCGGCAACTCCACCGGTTCAGCGTCGCAAAATAATTCCACGGTTTTCTTGACCTGATCCACCACCACCGAGCAGTGCTGGCAGCCCTGCAAATGCAGCTCGAAGTCCACGCGCACGACAGCGTCAATTTCGCCGTCGAGATAATTCGACAATTCCCGCGTTACGCCGTCGCAGTTCAATGCACTTCACCTTGCCGGAAATAACGGCCCAGCTTGTCGCGCAACTTCAGGCGCGCCCGCAGCAGGCGCGATTTTACCGCCGGCACGGAAATCCCCACAATCTTTGCGGTCTCTTCCGTGGACAGTTTTTCCACGTCGCGCAAGAGGAATACCGTGCGAAAGTCCGGAGTCAGCTGGTCAATGGCGCTGTTGAGAATCTCGTGCATCTCCGTCTGCCCGTAGCGCTGCTCGGGACTTGGTCCCCAATCCTGAATATCCTGCGGGATCAAATCTTCGTTCTCGCCGGGAATCGGTTCGTCCAGAGAAAATTGATTGGGCCGCCGCTTGCGCAGACGCATTAGCGCTTCATTGGCGGCGATGCGTACCAGCCAGGTATAAAATCGCGAATCCCCCGCAAAGTCCTTCAGGTGGGCGTAAGACTTCAAGAAGGCTTCCTGCATCGCGTCTTCGGCGTCTTCGCGGTTGCGGGTGATATTCATGGTCAGCCGGAAGATCTTGCGTTCGTAGCGGCTCACCAGTTCATTGAATGCGGACAAGTCTCCGCCCTTGGCGGCGGCGACGAGCAGGTGCTCGTCCTCTTTGGCCACGGTTGAAGGTATGCGGTGTGGATTGGTGGTTGACAAAGTGTCCGCTAACGGCTCCCACGCAAGGCGCGCCGCCGCGCCCGCCCTCGGGTCTATAAGCCCCTTCCCATTCTCCTCACTCATTAAGGTAGCACAGTGCAACGCCGCACCCCTGCCGTCCTCTTATCAGATGAGCGAGGCCTTGCTAAGACTCACAAGATAGGAAACGCCCACCCCGCGGCACTTGACGGACCGGCTAGGGCGAAATACAGTTTTCATGACACTCGGGAACATCCGCTGCGCCCTGCTGGCTCTCCCGCGCGGATCCTCGAACGCTGGCATACTGAAAGGGCCAAGCTCGCGGAACTCTTTTCCCCGTCTCCCCATCGCGTGGCGGAAAAGCCGGGCTGGACGATCAATGCGCACACTTCCCGACCACCTCCGAAAAGGCATGAAGCTGGTCATCGTGGGCTGCAACCCCACGGAATCTGCCGTGCGCGTCGGGCACTACTATGCCGGGCGTGAAAATCAGTTCTGGCCCATCCTGTATGAAAGCGGCGTGGTTCCCGAGCCTTTCGATTATCATGACGACAAGCGGGTCATCGAGTTTGGCATTGGCCTGACCGACCTGGTGAAGCGTCCGACCAAAACCACCGCGGAACTGAAACGCGAGGATTTTGCCGAAGGGCGCATCGTACTCTCGCAGAAACTCGAAGAATTCGCTCCGCACGTGGTGGCTTTCAACGGCAAGATTGTTTACGAACAATTCGCACAGCGGAAATGCAAATTCGGCATCCAAAAGCAGTCACTCTATGGCGCGCGTGTGTACGTGCTGCCCGAAACCGCGGGCCCGCAAAAGGCCGGAAAAGCGGAAAAACTGGGACACTTTAGAAAACTGGCGCAACTGGTAGCGCGTACGGCGAAGGGTCCAGACCAGAAGGGCTCTTCTGAAATGGACAGCGATGAATGAGTCCGCAAAAGCGGCCGCATCTGGCGAGGTGCTGCTCGAAACCAGGCAAGGCGGAATCGTCAACCTGGTGCTGAACCGCCCAGAGAAGCTCAACGCCCTGAACAACGAGCTGGCCACGGCGCTGATTAACGCCTTTACGCGTCTCGAAGAAGACTCCAGCGTTCATGTTGTCGTTTTGTCGGGCGCGGGACGCGCATTTTGCGCCGGTGGCGATCTGACGGTGATCGGGAAAGGGCGCGAGACCGGCGAAACCAAACATCTCGAGCCGCTGCTGCGTTCCGGCATGCAGGCGGTGCTGAAAATTCGCACCATGCCCCAGCCGGTGATCGCGGTGGTCCACGGTCCGGCTGCCGGCGCGGGTATGAATATTGCCCTGGCCGCCGATCTCCGGTTGGCTTCCGAGGACTCCACCTTCGGACAGAATTTCGCGCGTGTCGGACTGTTCCCCGATTACGGGGGTACCTATTTCCTTCCGCAACTCATCGGACCGGCAAGAGCTGCGGAGATGTTCTATACCGGGGAGATGATCGACGCGCAAACCGCGCTGCGCCTGGGCATCGTCAACCACGTTTATCCTGGCGCGCAGCTTGAAGCCGCCGCTCGCGCGCTTGCTGAAAAAATCGCCGGGGGCCCTCCCGTCTCCATCCGCGCCATCAAAAAAGCCGTCTTTAGCGCCCAGAAGCAGGAGCTGGCCCACGCGCTGGAGCTCGAAGTTCGCCAGCAGATTCAGTGCTATCTCTCTGAGGATTGCAAGGAGGGCATCCGCGCCTTCATGGAGAAGCGGCATCCGAAATTCCAGGGTAAATGAAGAACCGCGTATCGCTGCAGGCGCAGAAATCGCGGGCAGGCATCACCGTCATTCCCGAAAGGCCCCAATGGACGACCTGCAAATCACTCCGGCCGAAACCAAAGCGCAACTTGACCGCGGCGATCTACTGCTGCTTGTCGACGTCCGCGAGCCTTGGGAAACGCAGCTTTGCCAAATCGCCGGTGCGCAGCTGATTCCCATGGGCTCCATCCCGGCCAATCTGCAAAAACTCGATGCCGGCGGCGAAGTCATCTGCTACTGCCACCACGGCATCCGCAGTTTGGACGTCGCCGTGTGGCTCCGCAGCCAAGGCGTGGAGCGCGCCCGTTCTATGACCGGGGGCATCGACCGCTGGTCCGCGGAAATCGATCCCAGCATGCCGCGCTATTAACCGCGGACTTCTCAGGGGTTGCCGGGTCGTATAATCGTCGTCATCCTATGCCAAAACCCACAATTCAGTTTCTGCAAAAACCGTCGTGTACGACCTGCCGGAAAGGCAAAGCGTTCTTGAAGAAGCAGGGTGTAACTCTCAAACTGCGCAGTCTCGACGATCAGCGCCTTAGCGAACAGGAGCTGGACGAATTGATCGGTGACCGCGACCATCTGGCGTTTTTGAATCCGCGTAACGAACTGTACCGATCCCGCAAAATGAAAGATCACCCTCCCACGCGGCCGGAAGCCGTCCGCCTGATGGCGGCAAACCCGAATTTAATTCGGCGGCCCGTGGTGATTCGCGGTGCGAGCATCGTCCTGGGCTATGACCAGCCCGCCTACCGGAAATTGCTGCAGTGAGAAAATTCTGCGATCTCCGGATAGAGCGCGCCGCATGGCGATAAGCTCGGTCGCGGTAATCGGCGCACGTGCGACCGGTCAGGCCTTGGCGTATGCCGCGGCTTTGGCTGGGTACCAAACGATTCTCGAAGACGTCTCGCGAGAAATGCTCGAAAAGGGAATTGCCAATATTCGCCAGGCGCTCGGCGAAGCAGTCGAGCGGGGCGAGATCCCAACCGTCCATCCCGAATCCGCTCTGGCGCGCATAATTCCAATCATTGGCGTCGAAGATGCCATCCGCGGCGCGGACCTGGTCATCGAAGCTGTTTCCGAAGAGCTGGAAATGAAGCTGGAACTGTTTACCATATTCGACAAATTTGCCAAGCCCGGCGCCATCTTTGCCACGACCACACGCACTCTGTCGATCCTGGATATCAGCGACGTGACGCTGCACCGCGATAGCTGCATCGGCATGCGGTTTCCCAGTTCGGCCATTTCCGGTGAATTTAAGCGAGATTGTATCGAGCTGATTCCTACGGAAATGACTTCGCACGCGACCCTCAAAGCGTGCAGGGAAGTCGCAGGGCGTTTCGCGAAAGAAGTGCAACTTGCGGCGGACATCCCGCCGCGGTCCTAGACCGAGACCCAGCAGATTTAGCGCATTCCGGCGCCATCATCGGCAAGCAGATTATCCTCGACGAGCACCTTATTGCGGTCATCGATCAGGTTGTTAGGGCGCTTCAACGTGGGTCTGCCGGAAGCTGGCTCGGGAATATCGGAGCCGGGCGTGGCTTGCGGCGCAGTTCCCGTGGCTGGCGCAGCCGCGGAGATCGCCCCCTCGGAATAGGGCTTCTTTAAAAAGCCCTCTGCGACTTGCTGGGCGCCGGCCGTATCGTCGTTGGTCTGCCGGGCCTTGCTGTACTCGTTCACCGCGCGTTCACGCTGCCCCAGCAGATCAAAAATCTTACCGAGATATATGTGGCTCCAGACCTCCGTCCATTTCTCTGCCGGTTCCGGCACGGTTTGCAAGGCCTCGCGGAAGGAGTTGGCTGCGGCCTGGTAGTTCTTCTGCACAAAAAATGCTTCGCCCATGCGGAAATTTGCCAGCGGCCGGTTGGGCAGAATCGACAGCGCTTTCTGATATTGCTTCACCGCGTCGTAATAAAGCCCCTGCTCTGCCAACTCTTCGCCGCGCGCAATGGCCGCGCGGGAACGCAGGGTGCTACTGCCCTTCAAAATCAGGTTTCCCGGATCGATCTTGATCCCGCCGGGCTTGGGCCGGCCAAACGTCTCGATGGTGAACGTCGACTCCGTACCGGTCACGTCGATGGTTTTGATCTCCGGGTTGCCCTCGGTATCGATACGCAGATCGACAGGCATGCGGAAAGTGTCCAGCGGTTGCTTGATTTTTCCCGCCACGCGAAAGCCTTTCGGCGTGCGATAGACCACGTATTCGAGGGTAAACTCCGGCACGCCCGTCGAATTCAGCCATTGCACAAAAAATCCGCGCAGCTCGGCCGGGGTTTCTCCGCCCTTGGCGGATCTCTGCACGTGCTGCGCCGCCATGGCCTCAAAGTCTTCAATGCGCGCGTTCTTGCCGTTGTACTTCTCATAGAAATCATGCAGCAAATTGCGGAACGGCACTTCGCCCATCTGCGCGCGCACCATGTGAAAAATCATCGCGCCCTTGTTCATCACCACGGAGCGGTAGTCTCCCGAATACGGCGCCAGGCGCGCGGATTGCGCGATGGGCGCGGCGTCTTCATACATCAGCGCGCCCACGGCGAATTCATCGATGGTGCGCAGTCCCGCTTCTTTGCCGGCGTTTTGTTCGGCGTAGAGGGCTTCGGAATATTGCGCCAGGCCATCGGTGATCCACACGTCGTTGGGGCTGGCTGCCAGCACGGCATTGCCCCACCACTGCGCGGCCACATTCTTGGCAATGGTCTTGTCGCCGGCCTTCGGATTCCACGCGCGCTGGCTCAAAAAAATCGCCCCCGGCCCGGCAAAATCGCGCAACGTGCCGTCGGGCATCTGGATCACCTGCAAATCCGAGTCCGGCAGACCGCCGAACATGTCCGAGAAAATGGTCATCGAGCGCGCCACGCTAGCCGCAAAATCCGCGGCGTTGCCCGACTGTTCGCGGGGCGCGTACACCGAAACGTTGACGCCCTCCGCCTGCTTGGGATTCAACTGCAAATTGCCGGCCACAAAGCTTCCGTTCGGCGCAGCGTTCTTGCATTCAAAGGTGTAGACCAGCCGCCCGCCGGCGACGGCTCCGGTAGCTGCGACGGGTTGCGGTGCCAGCGATTTGCCCGTACCGGCGACTGCCCAGCTGTCCGGAACATTCAGGCGGAATGTCGCGGTGTAGCGATTCGCAGGATAATTTGTTAGGGGAAACCAGCGCGCGGGTAGTAGCAGATAGGCAGCTTCGCGATCGATCAAGGCCACGCGCATGCCCGGGACCGGGCTGTTCTCGGCATTGGCCAGCAATCCGGCGTAGGTAAACGTCAGGGAAAACTTGCTCTCGCGCGGTACGGCCGCGGGCAGGGTTACGTACACATACAGCGGGTTGGCATTATCGCGCTCAAAGGTGAGCAGCTTCCCGGCTTCGTTCTTCACTTCCTTCACTTCGAGGTTGGGGTGCAGCTCGACGCGCAGCGTGCTGGAAACCTCCAGCGCGCGAAACTCAATCTTGGCCGTGGCCGTCAATAGCTGGCTGACGCCGTCCAGATTCGCCGAAAGGTCATAGTGCTGCGCCAGAAAGCTGACCGGCCGCGGCGCTTGTGCGAGCGCAGGAAGCGCCGCTCCAGTGGTAAAAATCAGCAAGGACAAAAAAGAGGGAAACAGCGTTCGGCGGCTGGCCATCACACACCTTTCAGGAGCGGCACCATGGCAAATCTACCACATAGGATACCAAAGACCCTCTAAAGCGTTGCCAGCACGCAAAATAAGGCGGAATAGCGGAGATTTTTTTCACCAAGGGGTCCGGGTTTCCGGCCCCGGCTGCAACGTGAAACCTTCCCGCTTGGAGGCCCTTCTCAAGTCTCCGAGGCGCCTTCTGGCCCTTGCCTGGCCAACCTTATCGCCGCCCCGGTCTCCTGCCCGGAACCCGCTGGCTTCCGCGTCTTTCGGATGTCTGACAAGGCTGGCGGAACTCCTGACCATCCGGCAGAAAAGCGGCAGCGGCGCAGTCCCGCGTGGTGCAAAACATGTCCGTTGTAGTTTTTCGCTCCGTCCCGGCAAGTGCGCTTGAATTTCCACAAGTCAACCCCCCGCACACGAGGAAGCGGCGACCAGCGGAATCGCGGGAGAGCCGCTTCGGGCGGCTGCTGGGCACGCCTCTAGCGCAACAACTCCACGATGGCCTCGGCGGCGCGGGCGACCGCGCCCGGAGGGCCCAATTGATCACGGACTTCTGCGAGCCCGGCGCGGAGTCTCGCTCGCGCTTCGGGCGAATCGAGCAGGCGCTGCATCTCTCGCGCTGCCGACTCCGGCGTGAAGTCATCTTGAATCAGCTCCGTCAACACCGGTCGGCCGGCGATCAGATTGACCATGCTGAAGAATTTGGTGCGCAGCAGGGGCTTGGCGAGGGTCGCGGTTAGCGGCGTAACACGGTAAACGACTGCCATTGGAACATCGAGCAGGGCTGCCTCGATTGTGGCCGTGCCGCTGCACACCAAAGCGGCGTCGGCGGCGGCCAGGGCGTTATAGGTTTCGCCCCGGACCACGACGGCGCCGACACCGCTGAGGTCTAGGAAACGCTTGATGTACGAGGGTGCCAGGCCCGGAGCGACGGCGACGATGAAGGTTGGTTCGCGCCCGGGCTTCTTCAGCTTGGCGCATGCCGCCAGCATGGTCGGCAAATGGCGGGCGATTTCGCCCATGCGGCTGCCCGGTAAGAGCGTGACGATTGGGCGGGCGGGATCGGCTCCGTGCTGCTGCGCAAACTCCGCGCGCGACAGCGTGGCGCGGACCAGGCCCACCAGCGGGTGGCCGATAAATTTTGTGGGGACGCCCGCTTGGCCGTAGAACTTCTCTTCAAAAGGGAAAATGCACAGGGCTTGCGCGAATCTGCGGCGCACCACGCGTACGCGCCATGGTCGCCAGGCCCAGAATTGCGGACAAACGAAGTACACATTTTTGATACCGAAAGGTTTCAGCTTGCGGGCCAGGCGTAAGTGAAAGCCTGGAAAATCCGTGAGGATCGCCAAGACCGGGCGCCGGCGCCGCGCTTCATTCACCAGGCGGCGCATCGCGCGCACCAACGACGGCAAATGGCTGATGATTTCCGTGATTCCCAATACTGCGACTTCGGAATAGTCGGTGATTACCTCGACGCCTGCGGCGCGCATCTCGGGTCCGCCCATGCCGAAGATCTCTACGTCCACGCGCTTTTTTATTTCCGTGGCCAGGCGCGCGGCGTACATATCGCCGCTCGCTTCGCCGGCCGAGAGCAGGAGGGAGATCGGCATTGAAGTGCTAACTCACGGCGCTGGAGGCCAAGGCCAGGGCGATCTCGGAGGTGGCATGCTGCGTCCCTACCAGAGACTTGGCATGCGGATTAATCATGCGCGGGGGAATGCGTGGGAATTGCCGCATCCGCGCCGCCAGCGAGTGGTGAGTTTTCAAGCGCGGGTATTCCCAGTTCCTGTTCTTTGTATTGCAGCTGATACAGGCGGTAATAGATGCCGCGGATGGCGAGCAATTCCTGATGGGCACCCTGCTCGCGCAAGCGGCCTTTGTGAAACACCAAAATGCGATCCGCGTATTGAATGGTGCTCAAGCGGTGCGCGATGACCATCGCGGTGCGGCCGGAGAGCAAGCGGTCGAGAGCTTCGCGAATCTGCAACTCGGCCTTGGTATCCACGCTGGAGGTGGCTTCGTCCAGAATAAGAAAACGCGGATTGTGGGCCAGCGCGCGGGCAAAACTGATGAGTTGCCGCTGGCCCACGGAAAGTGTCGAGCCGCGCTCATTGACGATGGTGGCCACGCCTTCGGGCAAGCCGCGCACAAAATCGCCCAGCCCGATTTCGTTTACGGCGTTCTCTACCGTGGTGCGATCGATGCCCTTGGTACCCAGGCGAACGTTTGATTCAATCGACCCGGTGAACAAGAAGGGATCCTGCAGCACGATGCCGAACTGGCGGCGCAAGTCCTGCAAATTGATGGCCCGGATATCCACGCCGTCGAGCAGAATCGTGCCGCGCTGCACGTCGTAAAAGCGCAGCAGCAGGGAAATAAGCGTGGTCTTGCCCGCGCCGGTGTGACCCACGATGGCCACGGTCTGTCCCGGCTTTACGATGAAGGAGACATCGCGCAAGACCCAATCCGCTTCGCCGATCTCGCCCTCAGTTTTATAGCTGAACCACACGTTGCGAAATTCAATTTCGCCGCGCGGTTCGACGAGACGGGCGGCGTGCGGATCCGACTCGATGGTCACCGGCTCATCCAGCAGACGAAAGATCCGTTCCGAAGCAGCCATGGCTGACTGCAAAATATTGAATTTTTCACTCAAGTCCTGAATGGGCCGGAAAAAGCGCGTGGCGTACATCGTGAAAGCAGTTAAAACGCCAAGCGACAGTCCGTTGCCCAGTACCCGATTGCCGCCTGACCAGTAAATCAGCGCTATGGTGGCCACACTCAAAAATTCCACGCTGGGATAAAACAGCGCGAAAGCCAGGATCGCGTCGCGCCAGGCCAGCATGTTGTCGCGGTTGCGCTTCTCAAATTCCGCTTGGGCTTTCTTCTCGCGATTGAAAATCTGCACCACGCTCATTCCGGAGATGTATTCCTGCAGGAAGGCGTTGATGCGCGCGATGGCGGTGCGAATCCGCCGGTTGGCGTCGCGCACAAACTTCCGGAAAAAATAGGTCACGCACAAAATGAAGGGCAAGACCGCGAAGGCGTCGAACGCCAGCCGCCGGTCGACGGAAAAAAGCCAAATCGCCATGACTAAGAGCAGGAAAAAATCGTTGATCATGGTAACCACGCCAGCGGCGAAAAGGTCGTTCAGCGCATCGACGTCGGTGGTCACCCGCGTCAGCATGCGGCCCACCGGGTTGCGGTCAAAAAAGCTCATGGGCAGGCGCTGGATATGCGAGAAAATTTCCGTGCGCATGTCGTACATGGTTTCCTGGCCGACACGCTGCATAATCCGGATCTGGAGGTACTGCGCCAAAAAATCGAAAATCAACACGCCCAGGAAAATCAGGCTGATCCATTTGACACCGCTCCATGCCGCGCTTTCGGTGATGGCGCCCTTTACCGCGGGTGTGAAATATTTGTCGATAGAGATGCGGAAGAGCATGGGCGGCGCCAGTTCAAGCGGCGTCACAACGGCCACCATGGCCAGCGCGAGGATCACACTCCAGCGGTACGGCCGCATATACTCCAGCAGCCGCCGCATCAGGTGCGCGTCGTAGGCCTTGCCGAGCGCTTCTTCTTCGTGAATATTGCTCATGCTCGTTCGAGCTCTTCTTCCAGCAATTGCTTCTGATACAGCTCCGCGTAGTATCCGCCGCGGGCCAGCAGTTCATCGTGTGTGCCGCACTCGGTGATGCGTCCGTCGCGCAGGGCGACGATCTGGTCGGCGTCGCGCACCGTTGAGGTACGGTGTGAAATCATGATGGTGGTGCGTCCACCCATCACGCCGCGCAAGCCGGTCAGGATTTTTTCTTCGGTTTGCGTGTCTACGCTGGACAGGGAGTCGTCCAGAATCAAAATGCGCGGATCCCGCACCACTGCGCGGGCAATGGCCGTGCGTTGTTTCTGCCCGCCGGACAGCGTAATGCCGCGCTCGCCAACCATGGTTTTATATTTTTCCGGAAACTCCTCGACTTCCGCGTCGAAACTCGCGATCCTGGCCGCTTCGCGAACGCGGTCCTCGTCGTATGCGGGCAATCCGAACGCGATGTTTTCCCCTATGGTTTCACTGAACAGATAGGTGTCCTGCGGCACGTAACCGATCGCGCGGCGCAGCGTTTCGAGCGGCCATTCGCGAATCGGATGGCCATCAACCAGCAGGGAACCGTCCGGCGCTTCCCACAAACGCGCCACCAGCGCCGCCAGGGTGGATTTTCCACTGCCGGTCGGCCCGACAATCGCCAGCGTCGAGCCCGCGGGAATACGCAGATTGATATCGTGCAGGACGGTCACACCCTCGCTGCCCGCTCCGCTCGTACTATTTTTTGTGCCCCTGGCGGCGTGGCCGGAGCCATTCGCTTTCGCATCGGGAGCAAGGCCCGCGGTGGTCGTAGGAAAGCAGAACGTCAAACCGCGAAACTCAATCTCGCCT
>JBEKSZ010000098.1:0-20871 GCA_049516615.1 Candidatus Acidiferrum sp.
AGGGCCTTAAATTGGACCTAAGCAACGCAGAATCAACAACAGACTCTTGAGCTACAGGCCCATCCCGGAAGACAACTTTGAGATTCTAGCAGGCACCATGCACACTGTACAACTTTTACCTTTGAGCGACGGTTCGCCGATGGGCCACAGAGGGGTGAATTATTGGACGAATCCCACATTCGGCGTGGGTCCGCCTTCGGGCGCTTCTTTAATGGATCCGAATTGCGCCTCATAGCGCGCCAGGTTCTCTCCGAGCGCCCGCCAGATGCGTTTGGCGTGGCCGGGGCTGACGATCGTGCTGCTCATCAATTTGCCTTGAGCCCCGTTGGGGAAAATGTATATGAAATTGAGTGTGAACTCTTCGAGGTTGTGATGAATCATCACTAGGTTGCTGTATTGCCCCAATAATTCCTTCTCGTCGGCTTTGATCTGTACTTGACCCTGCCCCGCTGCTTGCTGTGGTGCCCGCTGCTCGTCCATGAGGTTGCGCTCCTGAAATGTGCCTGCCGAGGTTCCCGGTCGACTTCGTGCGTCGATACTGCACGTCGACCTTGCCTGCTGCGCTTGCGTCTCGAAGTTATCACAAGAGGCAGCCGGCTGCTCGTCCGGTGCGCAGGCACTAACGTACTTGCGGATAGAGATGGGCGAGACGTTGCCTCCGCCGGTCCCGAGCTGGGGAGCAGATCGCCTAGCTGCGTGCCTAGTTTGCCTAGTTGCGTGTGGTTGACAAGCCGAGACATTAAGCGTAGTTTATTATAGAGGTTTAGCATAGTTAACAAGAAACGCCGTCTGCGCATAGCCAGCATGATTCCACCGCAACTCGAAACCGAGCTAATGGTCACGAAAAGCGCGGGGGCACGCCTTGGCGATGCCAAATCCGTTTCGCCCGGCAAATTGAATCCCTCGCTGCCCGAAGCGCACCGCAGCATCCCGATCCATTCCACGGCTTCCTGGCTCCGCAAACTTTTCGCTTTCGCCGGGCCTGGCTATCTTGTGGCTGTCGGTTACATGGATCCCGGCAATTGGGCGACCGACCTCGGGGGCGGTTCGAAATTCGGCTATCAACTGCTGAGCGTGGTGTTGCTGAGTAACCTCATGGCCATGTTTTTGCAGGCGCTTTCAGCCAAGCTGGGAATCGCCACCGGCCGCGACCTCGCGCAAGCCTGCCGCGAACATTATTCGCGTCGCACCAGTTTTTTGCTGTGGATTGCCTGCGAAATCGCCATCGCCGCCTGCGATCTTGCCGAAGTGTTGGGCTCGGCTGTCGCCTTGCAGCTGCTGTTCGGTTTGCCGCTGCTCGCGGGAGTGGTTATCACCGCCCTGGACGTGCTTGTCGTTCTTGCCCTACAAGGGCGCGGCTTCCGCCTGATCGAAGCCTTTGTCATCACGCTTATCGCCTCCATCGCCGGATGTTTTGCCTACGAAATTTTCATCGCCCGGCCGTTGTGGATGGACGCCGCGCGCGGCTTTATTCCGCATGTTGAGGTTCTCCGTAATCGGGAAATGCTGTACATCGCCATCGGCATTCTCGGCGCGACGGTCATGCCGCACAATCTTTATCTGCACTCCAGCATCGTGCAGACGCGAGCATTCGGCTCGGGCTTCAAAGATAAGCGTGAGGCGCTGCGCTTCGCCTATATCGATTCCAACGTCGCGCTGAGTATTGCGTTGTTCATCAACGCCGCCATCCTGGTCCTCGCCGCAGCCGCCTTCCATACACGAGGCATGCACGACGTTGCGGAAATCGCGGGCGCCTACAAACTGTTGAGTCCCGTCCTCGGCGCGAGCCTTGCCAGCACGATTTTTGCCTGCGCGCTGCTGGCCTCCGGACAAAACTCCACGCTTACCGGAACGCTCGCCGGTCAAATCGTCATGGAAGGCTTCCTCGACATTCGCTTAAAGCCTTGGCTGCGCCGGCTGATTACGCGCGCCATCGCCATCATTCCGGCAGTGCTGGTCATCGCCATCGCCGGAGAAGAAAAAGTCACCTGGCTGATCATCCTTAGCCAGGTGGTTCTCAGCTTCCAGTTGCCTTTCGCGGTAATCCCGCTCGTGCAGTTCACCAGCGACCGCAAAAAAATGGGCGCCTTCACAAACTCACCCTTGACCAAGGTGATCGCGTGGAGTGTCGCCCTCGCGATCCTTCTCCTCAACGCCGAGCTCGTCTATCTGACGTTCCGCTCGGCCTAGAGGGGCTCACGCCCTTGGCGGTCGGGCTCGGGTCCCGACATTTTCTCGCTCTTCTCAGGTCCCTCCGTCCGGCGCGCTAGCGTTTCCCTGCCAAGCAACGGCAGACAGGCCGCGCGCTTCTGGCTCGGCTGCGATGGCAAAAAACTGTGCGAAAATCAGACCTTGGCCATGACTCCCACTTCCCAACGGAGCCTCCGGATGCGCAAAACCCTTTTCGCTGCGGTATTGACCCTGGCTGCGCTAGCGATCGTGCTGGCCGCGCGGGAAAATCGCGGAGTGTGGAATATTCCGGAAGACGCCAAGCAGCTCAAAAATCCCCTGCAACCCTCGCCGGCTGCGTTGCAAGCCGCACGCGATCTGTATCTCGACAATTGCGCGCAATGCCACGGCGAAAAAGGCAAAGGCGACGGCCCGGAAGCCACAATGTACGACCCGCTGCCCGCGGATTTGAGCAATAAAAAGTTTAACGACGGCCTGACCGACGGAGAGATTTTCTACCAAATCAGCGAAGGTAAGAAACCGATGCCGGCGTTCAAGCGGCGCTTCACCGAGGAGCAGCGGTGGCAGCTGGTTTTGCTGGTACGCGCGCTGGCCGCTCCGCCGACTCCTGCGCCGGCCCCGGGGAAGAAGGCGCTGCCCGACTAGCCGGCCAGCGGCCCGCGTTTACGCCCGCAAGGGGAGGATTCCTTGCGGAGGCGCTTCCTTTGCGACCCTTCAGCGCCGTGCGCCCAGATGAGGCTTAGGCCGCGCTCCGGCGGGAATGCCGGGGCCCGTGAACGGCTGGTCTAGTCTTCGCGCGAGCGGGACAAGATTTCGGTATACTCCACGCAACAAATTTCTCGTTCACGAGGATGACCATGCGCAGACTGTTTCTGGCCTTTTTCTGTTTTTTTGTGTTTGCCGCGATTGCCGCGGCTGCGCCTGGAGCAGTGCACTGCGCGCACTTGCTCGATGTGCGTTCCGGCGAAATCCGCGCAGACCAGACCATCGTGTTCGCGGGCGATGGCACCATCACCAGCGTCGGCCCCGCCAAGCTGGCGGCCATCCCGGCAAGCGCAGCGCTGACCGAGGTTGCTGGAACTTGCCTGCCCGGGCTCATCGACGTGCACACCCACGTCACATTTAATCCGGAAGACGAAGGTTACGCCGGACTGAGTATTTCCATACCCCGCGAAGCCATCGACGGCGTCAGAAATGCCCGGCGCACGCTGCGAGCCGGCTTCACCACCATCCGCAATGTGGGCGCCAGCAATTTCACGGACGTGGCCTTGCGCGACGCCATCAACGAGGGTGACGTCGAAGGGCCACGCATGCTCGTTTCCGGACCGCCCTTGGGTATTACCGGCGGGCACTGCGACGACAATCTCCTGCCCTATCAGTATCACCATGTGGCCGAGGGCGTGGCGGACGGCCCTTGGGCCGCGCGCGCCAAAGTCCGGGAGGTCATCAAGTATGGCGCAGACCTCATCAAGATCTGTGCCTCCGGCGGGGTACTGAGCAAAGGCGACCAGCCCGGCACGGCGCAGTACAGTTTTGAAGAGATGCAGGCGATCGCCGAGGAGGCCCACAAACTCGGGCGCAAGGTGGCGGCGCACGCACACGGAACGCAGTCCATAAAGGACGCCATTCGCGCGGGCATCGATTCGATCGAGCACTCCAGCCTGATCGACGACGAAGGCATCAAGCTGGCCAAGGAGCATGGCACGTACCTGGTATTCGACATATACAACGACGACTTTATCTTGCAGGAAGGCGCGAAAGCCGGAATGTTGCCCGAGTCCATCGAAAAAGAAAAAAAGGTGGGCCGCCTGCAGCGCGAGAATTTCCGCCGGGCCTGGCAAGCGGGAACCAAGATGGCCTACGGCACGGACTCCGGCGTGTATCCGCATGGCGACAATGCCAAGCAGTTTGCGAAAATGGTGGAATGGGGGATGCAGCCGATCGACGCGATTCGCGCGGCCACTCTAAACGCCGCGGATCTGTTGGGCTGGGCGGGCAAAGTGGGAACGCTTGAGCCAGGAGCTTATGCCGATATCATCGCCGTGCCCGGCACGAGTCCGCTGGCGGATGTCTCCGTTCTGCAATCCGTGAGTTTTGTGATGAAGGGCGGAACGGTGGTTCGTTACGAACAGGGCGGCGGGGCAGCGCAAAAATAATTGCTGGCCCAAGGGGCTGATAGAAAAAGGCCGGAACCGCCGGCCTTTTCCGTTCCCAATCCTCGGGCTGCTGCTTACTAGGAGCTGTACATCCCCCGAGTGCTCGCGGACCCTGGGATTACGCCGCCGCGGCCTTGACCTGTTGCAGTGCGGCGGCGACTTCGTTGAGGTCGGGCACCACGGGAATGTCGTAGTCCTTGGCCCAGGCCACTTTGCCGGCTTTGTTGATGATGACGATGGAGCGGCCGGTAATGCCCTTCTCGGGCAGATACACACCGTACTTCTCCGCCATGGCGCCGCGGGGCTGAAAGTCGGCGAGCAACGAATAGTGAATGCCCATTTTTTCGGCGTAGGCTTTGTGCGACCACACGCTGTCCACGCTGACGCCCAGCACTTCTGCGTCCAGCGTTTCAAAGGCTTTCATTTCATTTACGAAGCAGGCGTGCTCGTTGGTGCAGGTGGGGCTCCAGTCCAGGGGATAAAATACCAGCACCACGTTTTTCTTCCCCGCGAAATCGGAAAGCTTGATTTCTTTTTGAGATTGATCCTTCAACGCAAAGTCCGGCGCCGAAGTTCCGACAGCTAAACTCATGGCCATGCCTCCTGCGATTTTAAGCGTCCCCAGAATACCACCGGAGAGCGGGCATCTCCACTAAACGAGCAGCAAGCTACGGCGCAAATCGCTTCCTTAGCGCCGCGGGGCACAGTACACTTTCCGAGGTAAACCGACGTGAACGCTGAAGCCCCACGCCGCGCACCGACTATGCCGCTTCGCCAGCTTGTCGAGCGTTATCTTGCTCTGGCCGGATCTTTCGGCGCCGCGGTGCCGCTCTCTTCGTTCGGGCTTACCGCGCCGGAGATTGAAAGTCTTTTCTCGAGCTACAACGAGGACTACCACATCAGCCGGTTTTTTCTTTTTTCAAGCTCCCACGGCACGGCCTATCGCATCGACAACGAGCCGGCCACGCATATTTCGATCAACGCGGAGATTCGTTCGATTCTCTGACCCTCGTTCTTGGCCCAAGGTGGCCCCCACTGAGAGCGCGAGCGGCCGCCCGGGGCGCAAAAGCGCTGGAGCGCAAAGCGCGCTAGCCACAAGTCCGCACCACCGCATCTGCACGGCGAGTCTCTAGTCGTTGTAGGGGCTCCGCGAGCGGTCGAGGATCTGCTCGCGGAGCGTGTTCAAGCTGTTGGTGATGCGGTCGGCTTCCACGTTTACGAGCGCGTAGCGTTCAACCGTGCTGTCGCCAGATTCCACCAGGCGGTTATGGTCCTCGCGCAAGTTGGGAAAATCTTTATCCGCCACGCGTTCGTCGCGCAACGCTCTGACCAGAAGCGACAAGGTCTTCTCGACGCCTGTCGCGAACATCGTGAAGGGCGGGCGCGCGGGAACCCTGGCGGTCTGCAGCCAGCCGGCGTCGAGCGCCATTGCCGCGTGCACGAAGCGATGCGTGGTGGCCAACGTGGCGTAGAGACGCGTCATTTGCTGCGCTGTGGTTCCTGGCTCGGAAGCGAGGCGCTCGATGGAGGCCTCGAGGTTGGAACGCGCCACGCGCGAGGCCAGCCGCAAACTCTCGAGCCCCGCATCATCTTCTTTCCCACCCGAAACATAGATTTCGGCGAGCGCGTGAAAATATTGGTTGTAGGCTTCCAGCATGATCGCGGCGCGTTCCGCCACGCGCGTACGCTCCCATGTCGGCCAGACCCAGTAGGCCAGCAGCGCCAGAGCGCCACCGCCCGCGGTGTTGATACCGCGCGCCCAGATCACGTCTTTCGGAGCAATGCCGGCAATGGCGATGAGCAGCACTACCAGCGCGCTCACGGCAATGCCAAAAATTCCGTAATTCGCCGGACCGATCCAGCGCAGCAAAAAGGTAAAGGCAAAGATCAGCAAAATCTGCGAAGTGACGGTGATGGGCAAGAAGTGAAACAACGCCGTGGCCAGCAGCAAACCGACGATGGTCCCCGCCACACGCAGCATTCCACGGCTAAAGGTGGTGGTAAATTCCGGCTTGAGCACCAGCACGACCGTCATCGGCAGCCAATACGAGCGCCGCCAGTAAAATCCGCGTCCGAGTGCTTCGCCGATGGCCACGATTACGGCAAGACGGATGGCGTGGCGAAACGCCGAAGACTCCAGGCTGACATTGGCGCGGAGCGTGGCGTACCAGCCGCGAAAGCGCAACCGCCAAGGCTGGCGCGCTTCTTGGCGATCGAAAGCCTCCTGTCCGATGGGAGTGCTGTGCGCCGCCAGGTCCGTTGCCGCGCGGAGCTGTCCGGCGAGCGCGTCGATCTGAAACCCGGCATCCCGGGCGACCGCGAGAAAAAATGCCGACGGCGGTTGCCGTGTGGCTTTGTCAAGTTGCTGCGAAAAACGCCGCATGTCGGCGAAATCAATTCGCGCGTTCGAGAAATTATCGGTGGTCAGCAAACCCTCAACGGCACGTAGCGCCGCGGCAGCCTTTTTGAGCGCCTCGCCCGCGATAGCCGCGGCCGCGTGGCCAGCGCTTTCCCGTTCCATGCGCAAACGCAGGCGCGCCAACATCAGCAAGCCGAGGCGAATACGCTCGGCTTGATTGAGGAGGGAGCGGAAACGCACGGCTTCCACACTATCGTCTTGCGCAAGGCCCCCCAGCGCGCCTTGCACTTCATCGCTCTCTAAGCTCGCAGGCGGCGCGGCCGTGGCCGGCATCGGCGCTTCGGCGGCGTTCGCTAGTTGCGCGAAGAACTTGGCCAGCGCGCGGCGTTCTGGTTCATAACGTTGCACGGGCCACAACGCCACACTGAGCGCGGCCTGAAAAAGCCCCCCGCCGAGGGCCAGCAGTCCGGAAATAATCGCCTGATGGGGCGTGAGCGGTTGCGCGGCATAAATCAAAAGAGAAACCAGGCTGATTACGCCAAGATCGCTGGCCGTGGTTCCAAGGGCGACCAACATTCCCGCTGCGAAGGCCCATACCGTGGCCATGGCGATGGCCAGCGCGCTGTACGGTCCGGAGATGGCGCCGGCAAAAACAGCCGCGGCGCAGAGCACCGCCGAAGCTATCATTCGTTTCGCGCGCCGCGGGTAGGGATCGCTGCCGTCAGAATAGGAAACATTGAGCGCGCCGCTGGCAACCACTAGTCCGCCGCGCGGCATGCCCATCGCGTAACCCGCGACGAGCGGCAAGGCCACCCCGGCGGCATTGCGCAGCGCGCGATAGGCTGACACCTTCGAGTGGTCGAACTTGGTCAGGACGCGCCAGAAGGATTGCTTTGCGCTGGCGGGATCCCGGGACGGCTGGGGCCCGGCGGCTAGCTGTACGGCGGGAGCGGCCGGTTGCGCGCTCGAACGAGGAGTGCTGCGGCTCATGACCTCCTTGAGGATAATCGACGCAGGTGCACGTGGTGCAAATGTTTTCCGCAGTGATCCGCGCACAATTTCTTGGGATTTGTCGCCGCCGAGCTTTGCCCGATAGCCCGCGAAATCCAAAACGCGATCAGCGGCCGGCGAGTTTTAGAGCGGGCAAGGTGAAGGTGGGGGAAATTTCCTTGCGTTTCGACCAATCGTGGTAGGTGTGGCATTCAAAGCAGCGCGCTTCGGCGTGCTCTGGCCCGGGAGCATGGCACGTCCGGCAGGTGGCGATACCGGGCATGAGCACATCGCTGCTCAGCGTGCTGCTCAGCGCTTGCGCGTGGCAACTCGTGCAACTGAAACCCCCGTGCGCTTCATGATCGAATTTTGCGCGCGGCATCCAATTGCTGGTGGTATTGGCAGGCGCCACCACGGGCAGCATCGCCAGCGGCGTGGCGATTGCGGGCACGATGGTCGATCCGCTGACCTTTAGCGTGTGGCACTGGATGCAGGTTTTGCGCCACAGCAACTGCTCGGCATCGGCAGTGCGTTCGGCAACCCATTGCCCGGGGGTGAGGATGCGCACTTCCGGTGGCGGGATTTTTTCCGCCAGATCGCGGCTGGGATCGCGGACTACGCGCACCTCCCCGGGATGCGCGGCGATATACTGGGTAAACTTGGCCACCAAAAATGCGTGTACCACTTCCGGCTTGTCGTGTGGTACGCCTTCGTCGAAATGTTTGTCGAAAGCGAGAAGATGGCACGAGGCGCAGGCGGTAGCGAACTTGACCGGGGCCATCAACTCGCGGCCCCCGTTCCTTTCGCGCGGCGGCAGGGTTTCGCCGCGCACCGGCAAAAATTCGTCGGCATCCTTGTAGCTGGTGCCCGCGGCACGATATTTGGCGTCGCTGTAGGTCAAATCTGCGGGCGCGGCCGAGGGTCGATGGCAGTTGCCGCATTCAAGCTGCACCATCGGGCCAGTCGGCCCGCGCCGAATCAATTTCATGTGCAGGGCGTGATTCAGCTTGATGGTGCCCGGATCGGAAGGCTTGCTGCCGGCGGCGGAGCGCAGTACCGCAAATTCCGGATGACCGTCCTCGAAGCTGTGAATGGCATTCACGTAATTTGCCGAGCCCCCGCTGGCTTTTAGATCCGAATGACATTGCGCGCAGTTGGCATTGCTGGTCGCGAGGAGATTCACGCGCCCGCGATGCTCGCTGTGGCATTCCGCGCAGGCTATTTTCTGGATGGCTACCGAATGATGGATCGGGCCATCGTGGCAACTGAGACACGCGCCGTCTTCTGCTTTTTCCGCAAAGACCCCAGCTTTCTGTAGGTGGCACGCCACACAATCGTTGGCCAGCACAGCGTGCGCCTGGGACATGCTGCCGCTGCTGTAGACGCGGGAATCCTTTGCAAAAACCAGCCAGGCGATCCACGCCAGCGCCAGTACCGGGGCGAGCAGGCTGAGAAACAATTTGGCGCGCTTCAGCGGCGTCGGCCGTTTGAAATAGTTCAGGTCGATACGCTGCGCGAGTTTTTTTGTCGTGCGTGTACGTGCCAAGTTCTTGTACCGAACCTCTTTGCTTGCGCCGCTACAGAAATCCCGCGCGCCGCCTAGTAGCGCAGCGCCATCACCGCGTGCACCGCTCCAAGCAAGATCAGCGCGAGGGAAAGCGGGATGTGCACCAGCAGCCAGCCGTGCATCCAGTGATGCAGCTGCTCCTGCTTGCGCAGTTGGCGCGCTTCGTCGCAGATATCTTCGAGGTCGTTGAGCGTAGACTGCGCCGCTTCCGGCAACAGCGTGCGCACGGCATTGAAGGCCAGCTTGGCCTTGTCACCGCGCCCGAGAACCAGACGGCGCTCGCTCGAGCGATCCAAAAAGGGGCGCATTTCGTTGATGTAGAAACGACGCAGCGGGGCGCTTTCTTCTTCAGAAAGCAGGACGATTTCCGGTGCCGCGGCCACCGCGCCGCTGGAATTACCTGTGGAGATTGCGGGAGCCGCCGGACCGCGCGCACCCGCCGCCGCGGCCATCGGACGCATGGCGGTAAAGCCTCCGGCGCGCTGCTCCTCGAGCGAAGCTTCGCGGGCAAAGCCCAGCGGGCCGCACACGGACTCTACATCGCGGTCCGCTTCCTCGCGCAGGAGCTTTCGCACGTTGCCGATCTCGTCGTAAATGGTTTCCAGCGGCACGTCGCTGGTCATCACGCGCGGCAGATAATTCTGCAATATCGCGCCAAATATCCCGCTGCCCACGGTGATCATCAGCAGCCACACCAACACTCGCGTCATGGTGCCGCCAAAATGGAACGCTCCGTGGAACAAAATCATCGGCAGGCTCAGCACTCCCAGCCACAAATGGCCACGCATCCAGGCTTGCGCACGGCCCAGGCGCCAGACCGGCACCCGCTTCCGCGCGCCGAGCAGCGCGGCAAAAATCATGAAGGCGAAGCCGACAATGCCGAAAAACAGTCCCACGGCACTGCCGCCGCTCGGGCGCGGCATGGCATTCAGCGCGTAAATAACATAGCCGACCGCCGACGCCAGAAAAATGAGCAGCGACGCAAAGGCCCACCCGCGCTGAGTTTTGTCCATGTGCATATTATTTGGTGGACGCCTGGCCGATCATGTCGGCGAAGAATGTCTTGGGGTCGACGCGATGCGCGGCGTCGTGGGGGCAGGCGTAGACGCAACTGGGCTCTTTCAGGTGGGTGCACAGATCGCAGGACGTGGCTTTCTGCTTGATGGCGGCTTTTTTGCGGCCGGCATGCTCCGGATCGTCGACAATCACTTCGAAAGGATGCAGATTGATGTTTCCGTAGGGGCAATTCCGCGCGCACAGCCCGCAGCCGATGCACCAGTCTTCGATAATTACTTCCAGGGAATTGCGCCGGCGAATGGAGCCGACCGGACAACCCACCATGCACAACGGATCGCGGCACTGGCGGCAACTGGTGGCCACCAGATACTGATCGAAACGCAATCCTTCGCGCACCAGCCGCGTGACGCCATTGTGGGCGTCGGCGCAGGCGTTGACGCAGGCGTCACAACGGGTGCAATTTTCAAGATCGAGCACCAGCAGGCTTTGCGCTTCCATCAAGCCCTGCGACAGAAATTGATCGATGGGCACGCTGTGCAGCATTTGCATGCGCTGCTGATTGGCAAGCTGGCGCTCTTCGGCCACGGCGGCGAGC
Organism: Candidatus Acidiferrum sp.; assembly: GCA_049516615.1. Taxonomy (GTDB): domain Bacteria; phylum Acidobacteriota; class Terriglobia; order Acidiferrales; family UBA7541; genus Acidiferrum. The sequence goes on from JBEKSZ010000098.1 coordinate 10,875, forward strand.
CCGGCACGCACGGTAGGGAAACGCTCGATCATTTGGCGAAAATCGTCGCCGGAAATGCGCACTACCTCCACATGATCGAGCGCTGTGCATGTGGCGGTGCGCACGCCGCCGCCGAGCAGGCCGATTTCGCCGAAATAATCGCCGCGCGAGAGATAGGCGAGCACCAGCTCTCCGCCGGGATAACTTTCTGAAATTTTCACGAATCCGATGCGCACCAGATAAAAACAATCCGCCACATCGCCTTGCCGCGCGATGATCTGGCCCGGGGCGTAGCGCTGCAATTCCACGCTTTCTTTCAGGTGTTCGATGAAATCCGGTGCCAGATCCGCGAACATGGGCACGCCGCGCAGATGATTCTCGAGCGCGCGGCGACGGTAATTGGCGTCGATTTGCGCGCGGAAGGTTTTGTTCTTGAGCATGATGTCCAGAACGTTGCGGAGCATTTCATAGGCCACCACGTCGGACTCCGCGCGGACTGTGGCCGAGCGCGGATAAAAATTCATGCAAGTCATTTCTCCAAACAAATCACCGGGGCCAAGTTCCGCTACCGGACTGCCGTAATTTAGATCTACGCTGGCATCGATGGGGATGGTGCGGTCGCGGCGTTCTTCGTCGCGCTTGTCTTCCGAGCGCGAAACCAGGGAACTGGTGAGCTTCTTAAAGAAACCCTTGGCGCCGCCGTCGGTCTTTACGTGGGCAATGGGCGTAGAAATGGAGACCTGCGCTTGGCCTTCCAAAATATAAAATGCCGTAGAGCCAAAATCGCCTTCCTTGCAAATCAATTCGCCCTTGCGGAACCGCCGCTTCACGATGGCGCCGCGATTCAGTTCAAGAAACGTCCCGGACACGCCTTTAAAGACGGGAATCTGCAGCAATTCTTCGGCGTCGAAAACCTGGGCATCCGCTGTTTTTGCGATGGCCGTGCCGGCTACGCCGCGATTGGTCAGCGCGCCCGTGGGGCAGGAGACCATGCATTCGCCGCAGGAAATGCAGGTGGAATCGCCCATCGGCGAATTGAGATCAAACGCGATTCCCGCAGCGTAGCCTTTGCCCATGCGCCCGAGCACGAAGTTGTTCTTAACTTCGTCGCAGCCGCGGATACAGCGGTCGCACAAAATGCAGGCATCGTGATCGACGGCGATGGCCAGCGAAGATTCGTCGCGCCCGCGTGCCACGCTGCGTTTCGCAAAACGCGCCTGGGTAATTCCCGCGGCGTGCGCGTGGGTCTCCAGCTCGCAATCGCCCGAGTGTTGCTGGCGGGCGCAGGGGGTGGGGTGATCGGACATCAACAGTTCTAGCACCGTCTTGCGGGCGGAGAGAACTTTTTCCGAGTTGGTGGACACTTTCATGCCCGGGTCGCACGGGCGCACACAGGAAGCTGCCAGCACCCGGGCCCCGGTGTCGACCAAACACAGCCGGCAAACACCCACGGGAGTTTCATTTTGCAAATGGCACAGGGTGGGAATGGGAACGCCGTTCATGCGCGCGGCATCAAACACGGTGGTGCCGGCCGGCACGCGCACGGGCCGGCCATCAATCAGGAGATCGACAAGGCCCGGAGGTGTGGCAGCAGTGCTCATAGGTTACGGCCGAATCCCCACGCGATTTGCTTCCCCGGCGCGCACAGCGGGAGAAAAGCAGATCCCGCTTGGACACTTTCCCTCTAAAACGTGGGCGTCGACTTCCCCTCGGAAATGCTTGAGTACCGACTGAATCGGCGCGGGAACAATCTGCCCCAATCCGCAGATGGAGGCCAGGGCCATGGCCGAGGACAGTTCATCAAGCAGCGCCAAATCCGCGCGGTATTGCGATTCAGGCAGCGCACCCTGCGTCCAGCGCACCAGCAGATCGGTCATCTTCTGCGAACCCACGCGGCAGGGCACGCATTTCCCGCACGATTCGTTGCGGTAAAACCGCACGGCATTCAAGGCCATGTCCAGCATGCAGGTAGTATCGTCGCAGACCACAATCGCGCCGGAACCCAGCATGGAACCGGCGTCCGCCAGGGCCTTAAAATCGAGCCGCACGTCCACCATGGAGGCCGGCAAATATCCCGACGATGGCCCCGAGGGAGCGAACGATTTCAGCGCGCGACCACCGCGAATTCCGCCCGCATGGGTAAAAAGTACCTCGCGCATGGTGGTGCCCATAGGCACTTCAAACACGCCGGGATTGGCCACATGCCCGCTGACACCGACGAACTTCAGTCCGCGCGAGCCGCCCTGTCCCTGCGCTTTAAACCACTCGACGCCGCGCGCCAGAATCTGCGGCACGTTCACGAAGGTCTCGACGTTATTCAGCACCGTGGGTTTGTGAAACAGCCCCTCGGCTACGGGAAACGGCGGCTTGTTGCGCGGCTCTGCGCGATGGCCCTCGATGGCTTCAATCAGGGCCGTCTCCTCCCCGCAGATGTATCCCCCCGGACTCACGAAAATCTGCAAATCGAAATCCAGCCCGCTCTGCAGGATATTCTTCCCGAGCAAACCCATCTGATAGCAGCGACGCAACTCTTCACCCAGAATCTCTTCCTGCAGGTGATACTCGTGGCGAATATACAAAACCCCGATTTTCGCGCCGGTCACAATCCCCGCGATGGCCATGCCCTCAATCAAGAGGTGGGGCAGATGGGTCATGATAAAACGGTCCTTGATGGTCCCCGGCTCGCTCTCGTCGGCGTTGCACACCACATATTTCGGCGTTCCCGGCTCGCGCCGCACGAGATCCCACTTGAGGCTGGTTTGAAAGCCCGCGCCGCCCATGCCGCGGAGCTCGGAGGCCTTCAGCTGGCTGAGCACGGCATCAAAAGCCTTGGACTGCGTCAAATCGCGGAACACGCCATACTTCTCGCCCGCTCCGGTGCCCTCCGCATAGGGGTCTGAAGCGCAGGCGATCCGCGCAACTGCCGGGTGGTCTTCAAGCACGCTGTCTCCGCGCATGGCCGCGCGGGCAATCTGCTCCGCGCGCTCGCCTGTAACAGCGGTGAAGATCTGATCATTAATGGCCACCGCCGGTGCCATGTCGCAGCGCCCCAGGCACGACACGTCGCGAATCTCGACTTCCTCCGCGCGGGCGCTCGCCAGGCGGCGCTCGAGGTCCGCGCGCAACTCCGCCGCGCCATGCAAATGGCAGCTCATGTCCGCGCACACGCGCACTTCCGCTCGGGCGGGCATCGCCAGGTGAAAATGGGGATAAAAGCTGGCTACGCTGTGAATCTGATAAAGGGGAACCTGGGTGCGCTGCGACAGGGCTTCCAGCTCCGCCTTGGGCAGAAAGCCGTGCCGAAGTTGTATCGCGCGCAGATCGTCGAAGATCACGGGGCCAATCTCGTATGAGTTATCGCGCGCGGTTTCCGGGCTCCGCGCACCGCCAATAGGAGAGTTAAATCCTCTGCATACTACTGGTGCCCCGGAAAACTGTAAAGAGCGCCTTTTGCCGGATCGCGGCAAGGCAACCCGCAAAGCGGGTTCTGCGCCTCGCCCGCACCTAGAAATCAGAAATCAGGCCGCAAAATGCGGTTTTTTCCCGGGATGCGCTATGATGCCGCTGCAGCCCACCGCCACCCATGCCCGAGGCCCGTTCAGAGAATGCCCGAATCCCGCGCAGACGCTGGGCCATCGCCCTGCTCCTCGGCTTCGGTGTCCTGGTCAACTACTTCGACCGCGTTAACCTTTCCGTCTCGAAAGACGCGCTGCAGGATGCTTTCGGCATTTCCACTGTGACCTTCGGCTACCTGCTGAGCTCCTACAGCCTGACCTACGCCTGCTTGCAGCTCCCCTGCGGACTCCTGCTCGACCGCTTCGGCGTTCGTCTCGTGGGGCGCATCAGCACCTTGTTGTGGAGCGTCGCCACCTTCGCAGCGGCCCTGGCCCCTGGGACAAGAACATTCTTCCTCGCGCGCTTCCTGCTGGGCGTCGGCGAAGCGCCGACCTTCCCCGCCAACGCCAAGGCCGTCGGCTACTGGTTCCCGCAATCCGAGCGCAGCCTGGCCACCGCGATCTTTGATTCGGCGGCTAAATTTTCATCCGCCATTGGCGTGCCGATCATCGGGATCTTGCTGGTGCATTTCGGCTGGCGGTGGAGCTTCGCCGCCACCGGCGCGATCAGCCTGCTGTACTTCGCGTTGTTTTACGCCTTCTACCGCAATCCGAGCGAGGACCGAGCGCTCTCAGGCGAAGAGCGATTCTTTATCATGCACGGGGGGGCCCAGCCGGAAGATCAAGTCAAAGCGGCACGCGGCGCCCCGCTCGGCTATTTGCTGCAGCAACGCAAGGTGTACGGCCTGTGCTTAGGCTTTGCCGCCTACAATTACAGTTTTTACCTGCTGCTGACCTGGCTCCCCAGCTATTTTGCCACCGCGCATCACCTCGACCTGCTCCATTCGGTTCTCTACACCAGCGTGCCGTGGTTGTTCGCCACGCTGATGGATCTTGCCGTCGGCGGCTGGCTCGTCGACGCCCTGGTGCAGCGCGGCTGGAATTCGATTCGCGTTCGTCAAGTGGTACTGATTGTCGGCACCGGGTTTGGCCTGGGAATTCTCGGCGCGGCGCACACGCAGAGCACCCTCTCGGCGCTCTTCTGGATCAGCATGGCCATCGGCGGACTGTCCGCGGCCTCACCGGTCGGCTGGTCCATTCCGTCGCTGATCGCGCCCCGCGAAAGCGTGGGCACGCTCGGGGGAATTCTTAACCTTTCTAACCAGCTCTCGGCCATCGCCGCGCCGATTGCGACAGGCTACATCGTCGCGGCGACGCACTCCTACTCCGGAGCCTTCCTGGCGGCAGCGGCATTTTTGTTTATCGGTATCGGCGGTTACATTTTCCTGCTGGGGCGCATTGAAGCGATTCCCGATCCCGCCCGCACCGCAGCGGATCAGCGGGAGGCGTCGTAGTGCTTGCTGGCCCCCGTCCGCGAATTGAAAACCTCGAAGCTACCGTTACTCCAGGCCGTCAGCTTCAGAAAATTTCCGCTGTCGGGCCCTTGCACATTGGCAATAAACGGCGCGGCCGCATTGTGCGCGGCGCCGCCTTCGATCGAGTAATGCAGCTGCCAAAGGTCCTCAAGGCGCGGCGACTTATCTACGATGTCCCAGGCTGACGGCGAACCGCCCTTTCTGGCACCGTTGTCCATGATCGCCACACGCGGGGCGATTCCGCCGAGCAGCGCCGGGCTGTTGCTCTGTAGCCAGCCATGGTGCGAAACCACAAAAATATCAATCAGACCCAGCTTGTTGACAGGGCACATCAGTTCCATTTCCTTGTCCCAGGTCAAATCGCCAAGATCGAGAATACGCAGCTTGCCGACGCTCAGCACGGTCCCCACCGAGCGGGGATTTTCGGTTTGGTCCGCGGGACGCTCATCCACAGCCTTGCAACTGGGGTTCGGGCTTCCCGCACCCGGCAAAGCCTTGGCGATCAACGCGCCGTCGGAACTCACGATTTCCGCGTGCACGCCTTGCAGGGGCAAAACGTCTCCGGGCTTCACGGTCCATCGCCGCACCTTGCTGCTGGCCAGAAACTTTTCATAGTCGTGCCAAATTGCCGCGGTCGCCGCGTCGCCCGGTTCGCGGTTCTCGCCGTGATCGATGACCGTTCCGATCGGGATCCGCGCCGCCAGTGGCGTGATGCCGCCCGCGTGGTCCTCGTGAAAATGGGTGAGCAGTACATAATCGATCTTGCGAACCCCCGCCGCCAGGGCCGCCGCCACGATGCGATCGGCATCGCGACCGACGTTGCCGGGCCAGCCGGTATCGATGAGCAGCGATTCACCGAGCGGCGTAACGAACAGCGTGGCCTGCCCGCCTTCGACATCCACAAAGTAGATTTGTAGCGCGGGGCTGACTTCATCGCCTGGCAGGCCCGCGGCGCTGCCGAGCAGCAGCAGACTAACGAGGCATGCGCGCACGATTCGCGCTCCCGTGCACAACGCGCTTTTCCCTGACTGGACGCGACAGCTTCCTTTCATCCGGCACCTCCGCTCAACGCGGCTTCTCGAGGTTGGCGGTCGCCGCCCCTCCGAGCGCGCGTACCGCGCCCGTCGAAATGCCGCCGTCTACGAGCAACGTTTGTCCCGTCACATAACGGCTGGACTCCGCCGCTAGAAACACCACCGCCGCCGCCAGGTCGCGCGCTTCGCCGGGGCGCTTCACCGGAATGCGGTCGCTCAGATACTCCACCCATTCCTGATTCTCATACAAGGCACTGTTCTGCGCGGTGCGGAACCATCCAGGCGCCAGGCAATTCACCGTGACACCGTGCCGGCCCCAATCATCCGCCAAGCTCATGGTCAACTGCCGGATTCCGCCGCGGCTGGCCCCGTAAGGACCAAGTCCAGCGTAGCCCGCAACGCTGGTCACCGAGCCAATGTTGATGATCCGTCCATACCTGCGCTCGACCATACCGCGCGCCACCGCCTGGGCCACAAAAAAACTTCCCCGCAAATTGGTGTCGAGCACCGTGTTCCAATCATCCCAGGTAACCTCGAGCGCGGGTTTCCTGCGATTGCAGCCGGCATTGTTCACCAGAATGTCCAGGTGGCCGTAAGCCGCTTCGGCCGCTTGCGCCATGCGCGTGATGCTGGCAAAGTCGCGAACGTCGAGCTCGAGCGACAGGGCTCTCCGGCCGAGGGCTTTTATCTCGCTTTCAAAAGCCGCCAAACGCTCGCGCTTGCGGCTGGTCAGCACCAGATCCGCGCCGGCCTGCGCGAGCGCCAGCGCAAAAGCCTGCCCGAGTCCCTGGCTCGTGCCGGTCACGAGCGCCACCCGCCCGCGCAAATCGAACAGCTCGCCGTCCATGAGTGCCTCAGCCCTTCCTGCTCCCCGCCGGAAGCGCTTTCACGCAACGCCCGGGGTAAGCACCACCTTCATCAGGTTCGCCTCGCGCGCATGCAAGCGCGAAAACCACCGCGGACCCTCTTCTAGCGGCGCCACCGCGGTAATCAGCGGCTTCACGGTAATCGCCCCGCTGCTCAGCAACTCGATCGCGCGCGGATATTCTCCCGCCGACGCGCAAGAACCCTGAAGACGAATCTGCCGCGTCACCGCCCGCTGGAGCGGCAAGGTCACCTCCGGCGAGACATTTCCGACCAGCGTCACGGTCCCGCCCTTGCGCACCGCCCCGACTGCCGCCCGCACCGTGGCGTCAACGCCCACGGCTTCTATCGCCACATCCACACCCACGCCACTTGTTCGGCGAAAGATCTCCGCCACCAGCTCATCGCCCGAAGCGCAAATGGTATCCGTAGCGCCGACCTCTTTGGCCAGTTTGAGTCGCGAAGCATCGACGTCCGCCACGAACACCGCCGCGCATCCTGTCGCGCGCAAAGCCTGCAGAGTCAACAATCCGATCATTCCCGCGCCGAGCACCAGGGCCTGGCACCCGGTCGAGATTTTCGACAGCCCCACCGCATGCACCGCGACCGCCGTGGCTTCGAGCATGGCCGCTTCGGTAAAAGAAAGCTTTTCTGGCAGGCGGTACACGATCCGCTCGGGAACCACGACATATTCCGCGAACGCCCCTTCACAACGGTAATCGTCGCAGGAAACACCGAGCACTTTGCGTCGGTCGCAAAGATTTACCTCGCCGCGCAGGCAAAACGGGCACGTCCCGCAAAAAATCGTGGAATCAAATGTGACGCGCTCGCCCTCGCGCCATCCGCTCACGCCCGCTCCACAGCCCGCGACCACCCCCGCAGCTTCGTGCCCCATGACAATCGGCGGTATGCGCCGCCCCGATGAGCCATCGTAGCCGTGTACATCGCTGCCGCAAATGCCGCAAGCCGCCACGCGCACTAATATTTCGTCGGGCGCCGGGAGCGGAGCGGGAACATCCACAATTTCAAGCTGGCGATAATTGGAAAGCCGCATTGCTTTCATGATTTGTAGTATAGCCGCAGGCCGCCCGGGCGGCACGGCCCTCGGACTCCTCAGCAACAAAACGCAGCCGGCAAGCCCGGGAATTTTCTGTGGGCCCCGCCGAACCCGGTCCCGCATCTCCCCAAATTGCATACAGGCAAGACGGTATTTAGAATGAGATGGCTGGTTTTTAGAATTGGGTGAAGAAGTCGGCCCCGTTTCAGGCTGGAAACCCGCCCCTCAATCCACGCCCGCCAGCCGTGCGCCGTACCGGGCAATAAAAGGATGAGCGGGCAGAAGGAAACTCAATGCGTACTGCGGTTGCGTTACGTGCTTTGGTATTTTCGTTTGTCTTGCTCGCGTTGTCGCAGGTGTCATTTGGACAGGTGGCCATCGGAATTTCGGTAGGCTTTGCTCCGCCGGCGCTTCCCGTCTACGAACAACCCATCTGCCCCGCGGACGGCTATCTCTGGACCCCGGGCTATTGGGCCTATGACGACGTCGACGGCTACTACTGGGTACCCGGCACATGGATCGAGCCGCCCGAGGTTGGCTTTCTCTGGACTCCCGGTTACTGGGGCTGGGGCGGCAGCGCCTTTATTTTCCATGAGGGATACTGGGGACCGCACGTCGGTTTCTACGGCGGGATCAATTACGGCTTCGGGTACGTCGGTGTCGGATATGAAGGCGGCCGCTGGGATGGCGGACACTTCGCGTACAACACCTATGTGAACCACGTAAACACCACGGTCATCCACAACACCTATAACACCAGAGTAACTGTGGTCAACGAAAATCACGTCAGCTTCAACGGGGGAAATGGCGGCGTCGAGGCCCACGAATCCGAGCAGGAACGCTCCTACGCAAACGAACGCCACGTGGGTCCCGTGGCCACTCAGACGCAGCACGTGCAAGCGGCTCGCGGTAACCCCGAACTACGAGCTTCGGCAAACCACGGGAAGCCGCCCGTCGCGGCGACCGCCCGCGCCGGTGATTTCAAGAGCGGCGCGGTAGCCTCTCGAGATGCTGGCGGCGAGTACAAAGCCCCTCCAGGCAACGCCGCTGGCCGTGCGAACCCCGCTCACGCCAGCGATATCGAAGCGCACAAGTCCGCTGCTCCCAACTCCGGCAACGCTGCGGCGGACAAGAAGTATCAGCAGCAGCAGGACAAGCTGGCAGCCAAGCAGAACCAGGATCACCAAAAACTGCAGCAGCAACAGGAGAAGGAACACCAACAGGCGGCCACGAAGAACTACAACGACCAGCAAAAACAGCAGATGGAACAGCGTCATCAGCAACAAACCCAACAGCTCGAACAAAAACACTCAACGCAGACGCAGCAGCTGCAGCAGCGTCAGGCCCCGGCAGCGCGCGCGGGGGGCGGAAAGCCGCACTGAGCGGCGCAGCGCGTGCATGGGCGGAGGCCAGGGGCTGCCAAGTCATGGGCGGCTCTCTGGCCCCTTTTTTTTGCGCCCCGCAAGGGCATCCGATCTGCGGCGCGCGATTCTCCCGCCGCGCACTGATTACTGATTACTTAACTCTCTTGACAAGGTCATTCCGCTCGCCTATGGTATACCCCTCCCGGCCGTAACTCCCTTAGCGAGGTCCAGCCCCATGAAAAAACGCATCCCACTCCCAGGCACCACGCGCCGCGCTCTTCCCGGAGCTAAAATTGTGGGGGCCGTCGATCCGAACCAGCGCATTGAGATCACCGTGCAGGTACGCCGGCGGCGCGGCTCGCATCTGGATGCCACCGTGAACAAAATCGCCTCCGAGGGTCTTGCCGACCGCCGTTATTTGACCCGCGCCGAGCTCGCCGCCCAAGCGGGCGCCGATCCCGCCGACGTCGCCAAGATCGATTCTTTCGCTCATGATCACGCCCTCACCGTCACCGAGGCCGATTTGGCCCGCCGCACCATTAAGCTTTCTGGCCGGATCGCGGACCTCAGCACTGCTTTCGGAGTGAAACTCCAGCGCTACAAAGCCGGCGCCCTTTCTTACCGCGGACGCACCGGAACCATTTCCATTCCGGCAGAACTTGACGGCATCATCGAGCGCGTTCTCGGTCTCGATGATCGCCCCACGGTCCAGCCTCACTACCGGATGCTCAAGACCGCGCGCACCGGCCGCGGCGCCGCGCCCGGTCGC
>JBEKSZ010000099.1:0-20442 GCA_049516615.1 Candidatus Acidiferrum sp.
CAAAAGTCCAAGTCACCGGATGAATCAACGCGTGGATGCGGTCCTCCTTTCCAAGAATGTCCATGAGCGACTCGCCTCGCCACTTGTGGCCGCTGTCAGAGATGTAGCGCACGTTGCGCATCAGGTCGTGGTTGTAGGCGTCAACGTAATGCTCGTTGAGCTGCTTGAGAAAGGTGCTTGAAGCGGGCCGGTGCTGGGAGACCGATACGATTTTGAGCTGGAGAATATTCTCGAGCGCGGCCACGTCATGAAGTATTCCTTGTAGCGGATCCAAGCCGCGGTTTTCGAAATAATCGGTTTCATAGTGCAGCCCGATTTCAAAACCCATGGAAGCAATGGTTCGCAGGGCGTCGCAGTGCGAGGGTGCCGCCGGATTGTAGTAAAGAGAATGGAGCAGGACGTAGTAGGAGGAGCGCACGCCAAGATCGTGTTCTAACTGCGCCATGCGCAAGGCATACCGGGGCGATACGTCAATGTCGTGACGCAATAGGAGAAATCTGGGACGCGAGTGGGAGCCGGACTTCAGTTCGGAAACCGTCGGGAATTCGTAGCCGAGGCTTTTGGCTCTCTCAAGGGTTTCAGAATACACTTCGTGCGAAAAATGGTCGCTGGCCGTGGACGGAGAAATGTCAGTGGCGTTATCCATGCTTGGTCACCTCAGACGAGTCCCGTTTGGTAGCGCCACGGACCCGGGTTGAAACGGATACCGCGCTTGCGCAAAAATTCACGGGCAGAATCTGCGAAGAGGCCTCGGGGACCAGAGACGGTCTTGCCCAGCAAATCAAATAACGTCACTCCCGGAGATGCTACGGCGGCGGCAGAGTCGAGCGTCCATAGAACAACCTCGTCCGCCGATGGAAGCCAGGGTTCAGAAAGCGAGAATGATTCGACAAAGGCAATGCGGAAATCTTTGCCTTGATGACTGAGCCTGAACTGAAGGATCGGAGTTGCTTCAACGGGGGAAACGGCTAGACCTTTCAGTTTCAGGAGTTCCTGGAATTGTCGCAGCATGTTCTCGGCAATCTGCAATTGTTTCTTGCGGTCGACGGTCCGAGCGGCGTTACGGACGACCGCGGCCGGTACTCCCATGGCCAGCTTGCCCTTGGGGATCGAAGAAATAACGTAAGAGTTGGAAGCGATGATTGCGGAATGCCCGACGCGGGCGCCGGCGTAGAGAGTCGAGTTCATGCCCACCTGGGCGAAATCTTCAAGAACGATGGGTGCGAAGACATTTTCGAAGCCCTCAAGGATCGAGTGCCCAATGTTGTGGGTGACCAGGATGGCGCGCTGCGTGAGAAACACTTCCTTGCCAATTAGAACGGGACGGCAAATGTTTACAAAAATGTCGTCCCCGAGGTAAGCGCCATCGCCCACGACGAGCACGGCCCACGGATCGGAGTGCCCTCCGCCACCGATTTGGATATGGCCGCCGGCAAAAACATTCTCCCCAAAGATGGCGGTACCGCCGCGGATGGAGAGCCCTTCTCGAAAACTCGAAAGGTCACCGGCAGCAAAGCGCTCTCTCAGAATTACGCTGCTGTCGCCGCCGATCCGCACACCATCCCCGAGATGAATACGAGGCGCGACAAGCACAGTTCCTTTGCCGATGACTACGTTTTCGCCGATGTGTGCGCCATGCCGCCGATAAATCTGGCATTTTTCATCGGACGGAAGATTTGCCAGCGCCTCGGAGCGATTGCGAAGTTCCTCGACAAATTCTGGGTCCATGCGGCCACTGTCTAAGTCCCAGGAAATGGATGGCAGCGTGACGCCTTCCAAGGAAATTCCGAGCAGCGCGTGGTGGAGTTCGGCGGCATCGCGGAGGGCAGGCTTGGAGTGCCTGAGATGTTCAAGAACATCCTGCTCGCGAACCGTGCCGTGATTCTTGAAAATGCCGGGCGCAACGCCGTGGAGTTCGAGAAGTTGCCTGGCTTTTTTACTGAACCGCGAACCTTCCGGTAGGCCCTCGTGACAAGGGTGCGCGAGCGCAGCCGAGGTTCCGGCGCTGGCCGCGGCGCGCCCGGGGGCTGCTGCTTCGACCAGTTCAGGCACGTCCTCCGCCGTCTGTTCTCCGATGTGCGCGACGATGGCTCCAACAGGAAGTTCCTCACCGGCCAGGTAGGCTAGCCGGATGCGCCCGCTTGCGGGAGCCACAAGTTCCACTACGGCCTTGGAGGTTTCGAGTTCAGCGATGTTTTGTCCTTCGCGAACTTCGTCGCCGTCTTCTACCAGCCACGCTATGAGCCTTACGGTCTCGTCGTTGACGTTAACGAGAGGAATCTCGACCGAGGTCCCGTTAGCCATGGACTTGGAAGCCCTCTAAGGCGGCAAAGATGGAAAAGGAATTTGGTAGCAGTTCGTTCTCGAGAGGCCCACACGAGGGAATCGGCTGCTCAGGAGAAGCCAGGCGTTTCGCGGCCCGCAGCGTGCCAGGCGCCAATTCAGAGACTTGCGCGAGCAGCTCTGCGCCTAGAGCCGCGAAACAGAGGCCTTCTTCAACCAGGAGCAGGCGCCCGGTGCGTTCGAGCGATTCAATCACCGGCCAGGGGTCAAGAGGATACAGCTGCGATGGGCAAATGATTTCTGCGAGGAGTTCGAGTTCGTCAAAGGCACGAACTACCGCCTGCTCGACGTAGGGCAGCGTGCCGCCGTAGCAAAACACCGTAATCTCGGGTGATTGCGCGGGCCGCAAACGGTACGTGGGAAAGATATCATCCGTCTGCTCCAGGAGAAAGCCGTCCAGCGCGGGAGACCCGAGGCGCGAGGCATAGAGCAGCTTGTTCTCAATCACCAGAGTAGCGCGTTCGATGGACGCGAAAAGCCGGTCGTAAATCGCGCCTGGATCGATACGCGAATTCAGTGCGAGGACCTGGGTTTGCGGCAGCCCAAGAAAATGTTTCTCAAGAGACTGACTGTGCGTCGGACCATATCCGCGGTGCCCTCCCATGGGGGTGCGCACAATCAACGGAACACGCACCTGGTCGTTATACATGTACTGAAATTTGGAGGCGTGATTAATAAGTTGGTCCGCAGCGAGGGAGAGAAAATCCCCAAACATGATTTCGCACACGGGGATGAAATTGCCCAGCGCTAGACCATTTCCAAGTCCGACGATGGTGGCTTCGCTGATGGGCGTATTGCGCACGCGGCCAGGGAATTCCGTGCTAAGCCCTTTGGTAACCTTGAAGGCCCCGCCGTAGGGCGACTCGATGTCTTCGCCGAGGAGGATAATCCTGGGATCTCGTTTTAGATTGCGGCGCAGCGATTCGCGGATGCTGGCGACGTGAAGCGTGCCGGCAGCGTCCGCCGACCCTAAAGGCTTCCAGACCGGCTTCCGTCTGGCGAGCAAACGCGAATCGTAGATCGTGGCCTTAGGGTAAGGGGCTTGCTCGGCCCCGGCGACCGCGGCGTCTACGCGCGATTTTACCTGCGGCATGAAGGAGGCCTCGGAGTCTGAAGCTTCCTCCAGAAAGATGCGAAGCGGGTCACGCAACCAATTGGCGGCCAGCTCTTCCGGATCGCGGTCGTCATCTCCTTTGGAGTGAGCCATCAGGCGATGGGTATCGATCTGCAGAAAAACCGGGCGACGGTGGCCGCGAACCTGCGCGACACATTCTTCGGCCACTTCAAACAATCGTTCGGGCTCCCATGTTGCAGCGCAATAGCTGGGGATGTCGAATGCTTCCGCCCGCGCGGTGATGCTCCCGGCTAGGGTTTGCCTCTGGGAGGTGCTCTGCGCGTAGAAATTGTTTTCGAGGACGAAGAAAATGGGCAGATCCCATTTGCTGGCGATGTTGAATGTCTCGTAGACCGTACCCTCGCCCAGCGTCCCATCACCCAAAAAAATTACTGCGATATTGTCGAGGTCGCGCAGTTGCAGAGACATGGCCAGGCCTGCTCCGACGGGAGCGATCCCGCCTTGCACGCCATTGCTGAAAAATCCATGGGCGGTATCGCACAGGTGCTGGCTTCCGCCGCGCCCGCCACAGACGCCGCTAGATTTCCCCATTACTTCGGCGATCAGTCCCTCGACATTGCCCGTGCGCGCCAGAAAATGTCCATGGCAGCGGTGATTGCTGAACACAATGTCTGCGTCACGCAGCGAGCGAGCCACCGCGATACCGGTAAGTTCCTGACCGATGCACGTGTGGACCGTGCCGAAGAGCTTCCCCTCAGCAAAAAGTTGCAGTAGCCGCTGTTCAACTTCTCGAATCAGTGCGGCTGCTGAATAGACCTCGGTAAGAGAGTTTCGCGCTGAGATCTGTTGCATGGTGTATGAGCTCGACTGCTTCCTGCCACGTCTGACCACATAACGAGTCTTCCGCAGGTTTTGCGGAAACGGCTGGCGAACAGTTGAGCGAGCCTTGAGAGTCTATGGCGGCAGGCAATTCTAGATTATGAATAGAAAGTGACAGTTCCTTCACACTTTAGAAAAGCAATGAAGTGCCTCGGAAAGCGGAGAGGCTTCTCAGTGGCAGGGAGACCGCGGCGAGCGGTCGCCCTGCCAAAAGAATCGCGCTTACGGCGTGACGGTGAGAGTGACACCTGCTACGTGAATGACGCCGTTGCCGGAGCAGGTGACCACCAGGGGGTAGGAACCTTGCGAGGTTCCACTAGGAACGTTGACCGTCAAAGTGGAACTTCCGGAACCGCCGGGAACTACTGTCGGAGAAAAAGTACCGACAGAATTGCCCGGTAAACCGGTGACCGACAACGTCACGTCGCCCGCGCCACCGTTAATCGGTGTCAAGGCGATGGAGAAACTAGCCGTCCCCCCGCTCGAGGAGACGCTCTGCGACGATGGGTTCACCTGGCCTGTGAAGTCGCCCGAGCCGGAGCTGACCCCGAGGTATACAGCAGTGTTGTGCACCAGATTGCCGCTGGTCGCTGAGACCGTGAGGGTTGAAATACCGGGTTGCGGTGTGAGAGACGATGTCTGTACCGTGAGCGTCGAAGTGCCGCTGCCACCGGTCAGGACTGGGGGATTAAAAGTGGCGGTCGTTCCAGCAGGCAAGCCCGCTACGTTTAATGAAACGTTGCCAGTGAAGCCGTAGAGCGGCTGGATGTTGACGGTGTAGGCGACGCTACCGCCAGCGCCGGTGTCGAGAGCCGTTTGCGGGATCGAACCGGTGAAGTCGCCGGGCGAGGCGGTCACGGTAATTACCGCAGTGGTGCTATGCGTCAGGCTGCCGCTATTCCCGGACAAGATGATGTCGTACTGTCCGAGCGCCACGGAATTGGATGCCGTCAGCGCAATTGTGCAAGTCCCGTTACCGCCGGTCACAACGACCGGACTGTAGCTGGGCGTAAGACCGTTCGGCAGATTGCTCGCGTTAACAACCACGTCGCCCGTCCACCCGTTCAGGGCTTCCAGGGTCACGGGAATCGTAACACTCCCGCCCGGAGCGAGCGTCGGATTGAAGGGCGCGACCACGCCTTTAAAATCCGGCTGCGGGGGCGTTTGTAGTTCGACACCGATGGAGGTCAAAACGGTGCTGCCGCTGATATACGAGGTCTCATCGATCAGGTCCGGCAAGCCGTCACCATTTACGTCTAGCGGGAGGACCAGTGAGGGAGCCGTGGTTGAGCGGGTGTAGGTAGGAAAGCTGCCATCACCGCGACCAAAATAGATCGTTCCCCCCGTCGCAAGGTCGAGGAAACCGTCGCCGTTAAAGTCCGCCACAAGGAGCGGAGTGGTAATCGAATTCACGTTCGGAATCATCGAGCTGCTCTGGAACGAACCATCCCCGTTGCCCAAGGAGATGAACACGTAGCCCTGATTGAGCTGGCCGATGGATTGAATGGCGGTGGCGATGTCTAGGTTACCGTCTCCGTTGAAGTCTCCGGCAACGGCGGTGATGGCACCAGCGTACGAAGTGCCCGAACCTGCGATCTCATTGAGCGTCGCGAAGGTTCCGTCGCCATTGCCCAATAAAATCCCTGCGAAGTTGTAGCCGGCGGTATAGGGATCAAAAACCGTGACCACCAAATCTAGATTGCCGTCGTGGTTGAAGTCCCCTACCGCAACCGTGTCACGACCGATTTGGGTGATGGGGGTGAAGGGACCAAGCTGAAAAGTGCCGTTGCCATTCCCGAGCAGAACCTGCACGCCGGTTGCGGTGGCAAAGGCCAGGTCGAGATTGCCATCGCCGTTGAAGTCTCCTGTCACAGCGGTCGGAGGGATAGCGGCCGTGAAATCTGTTTCAATCGGCGACTGAAACGTCCCGTCTCCCGTGCCAAACATGGTCGCCACGAACGAAGTGTGGGTGCCCTTCGAGCCAGTGACAATGAGCGAGGGAAATTGCGAGTAGGCGTAGAAAGGCGCGACTTTCAGTCCGGTAATGCTCCCGCCAGCGGGCCCCGGGGAGCCTTTGGGGTTTTGAAAGGAACCGTCGTTATTGCCAAGCAGCGCGTACACATTGGAGCCGGAGGCGACTGCGATGTCGGCCTTGCCATCGCCATTGAAGTCAGCCCCAACCACGGGAGACGTCAGATTGTTCTCGCCCGTGACGCTCAGAGGCGTGAAGAATAGTTGGGCGATGAACGTCGTGGCCTCGAAAACCTGTGAATTGGAAAAGCCCCCGCCCGGGCCAGGGCTGTAAACGTTGATCGAAGCGGTGTTGGCGCTGGCCAAGTCCGAACCCGGGACAGCGGCGCTCAACTTGGATGAGCTGACGAACGTTGTGGGAAGTGAAGAGCCATTCCAGCGAACGATGGAGCTGGAAACGAAGCCGGTACCGGTAAGGGTCAAAGTGAAAGAGGCGGTTCCCGGCCTAACGGCGCCCGGAACGATAGGATCCAATTGAGGAACGGGATTCGTGGGTAAAGGAAATGCCGACGAGGAGTTGGGCAACGCTAACAGAAAAACCACCATAAACAAAACAGAGAAGTGCCACAGGAGCGACTTGCTATCGAACATTCATGATCTCCTTTGGGGACATCTAGGATGATTTGTACTCGGCTTAACAATCAGCCGTGCACTGAGGTACTCCGGAGAGAAACGCCGGGCCTAGAGTGGCGGGCGCGTAATACATGGCGATAAACGGCGCTTGAAGTGATAATTAAATCTTGAAGACAACGACAACATTGGGATCGCTTGGGACTTTCCCGTAAGCTTCCTTGAGTTAGTAAGAAAGCGAGAGCCATCAAGGCCTTAACCGAAGTCGCGTATGGCGCGCCTGCAATCAAAAGAGATCTGTCTAACGCAGAGGAGAAGCTTAAGGCATACGCGCATGGTCGATTCTAGCCGGCAAGGCCGTTTGTGAACGATGAACGATCTGTAATGACAGCTGACTGAGCATCCAGCGATAATGGCTGGGAATCTCTGCTCGGTCGCGGGCGTTCCTCAACAACATAATGTGGCCCCGCAGTACTGAGATGCTGGGCCGTCCTCTGGTTGTGTTGCTAGATGTCTCTGCTGAGGTTTATGGTGTCGCAAGGGAAGCATGATTGTCATTCGAGAAGTTCATGAAGATCTGATTTTGTCCGCCAAAGCGTTCCTGACGCAACGACCGGAGTTTGGCTTTCGGCAGGATTGGGAGGGCCTCTTTAACTACCCTTGGAAGCGCGAAGAGTATCCCTATGGCTACGCGGCGATGGATGGCGACAGGATGGTGGGTTTCATAGGGTCCATCTATTCGCAGCGCGAAATCGCCGGACAAAATAGGCCCTACTGCAATCTCTCGACCTGGGTTGTGGATGCCGACTACCGATCCATGTTACTCGGGTTGCGCATCCTGCGACCGATTTTGGATACCAAGGATGTGTTCATCAGCAGCCTGACTCCTTCGGATTCATCCCGAGACATTTCCGAGAAAATGGGTTTCAAACTTCTCGAAAGCGAGCAGATAACCGTCCCGATTGTGCCGTTGCCAGCGTTGCCCAATGGGAAACGGCACTACTCTGTCAGTTTCGCCGCCGCGGAAATCAGAACGCATCTAAGCGAAGAACATCGCGCTATCCTCGATGACCACGCCAGTTTGCCTTGCACGCATTTCCTGATCCGCGAAGTGAACACCGGCCTTTACTGTTACGGAATTGGAACCAGCTTCCCCGTACGCCGCCTGCGCTATTTCGGGGCCAGGTGGTTAAACCTGTGTTATCTCAGCGACGCGGGTCTGTTTGCCAGGAACTTTGGCCAGGTAAAACTGGATTTTTGGCGGCAAGAACGATTCTTTTTGTTGCGCTACGATGCCCGGCTGATTCCTGGCCGCATCTCCACCATCGAGCTCAAAGACAAACGCGCGAGGCAATTTAAGTCCAAAGAATCGACTTTTTGCAGCCTGGACAATCTTTATTCCGAGATCGTTACTTTCAATAAATACTGAGCCAGTTGCGCCAGAGGGCGAGATGGTATTTTTTTTGGTGATGGTGTGCGCTGGATTCGCCGCCTTTCTAGGCTTGTTGTCCTACTTCGATATTTCGCCAAAAGCTGGATTGTATAAGATCCTGCGGCGCGTTCTGACGCCGCCAGAAAGTCTTCGCCCACGACCGACCGACGCCCCCTATCGTCGCCTTTTGCGATCAAGAAGCGGTTTGCACCAAGCGATTCTACTTAACCTGGAAACCTCGGACGGTTCAGGCCAGGCGGTGCACCCGGACGTGCTGCACATTCCCGGAGGATTCGGGCCCGAGCGATGGCCGTACTGGATGGTCTGCACGCCCTATCCCTACGGAAACGATTATTTTGAGAATCCGGAAATTTTTGTAAGCACCAACGGGATTGCCTGGTCCATTCCCGACGGACTACACAATCCTATCGTTGCTCCGCTCTCCGTCAGCGGCGACCATTATTCAGACCCTGACATGGTGTACCACGCGAATGAATTGTGGTTGTTTTATCGCGAAACCATTCGCAGTAAGAGTCCAACACAGAACATCCTCTATCTGAAAAAGAGCCCGGATGGCGTCGCCTGGACCAACCCCACTGAGATATTGCGCGAGAGCGAGGGACGCGAATTACTGTCTCCGGCGGTCATCCATGATGGAACTCGTTTTGTAATGTGGACCATTGAGATAGAAGACAAGGAATTCAAGATCCTGCGCAGGTTCAGCGAAAATGGCATTGAATGGGGCAGCCCGGACACGGGCACGGTCTCCGGGATGGGCACCGGCAGGCATATTTGGCACATCGACGTTATAAAAGAAGAGGGCCGCCTAAGCGCCGCACTGGTTAGCTGCGTGGCCATGAACGGCGGGGGCTCGCGCATCCACTACGCTTACAGCCTGAATGAGGGACTGGACTGGCACATGAGCGATTTTCTCCTGGAACAGGCCTACGAGTTCGAGTCTCAGTTACAGTACCGCGGGAGTCTGCGCAAGTTTGCCGAACCCGGCGACAGATACGGGCTATGGTATTCCGCGGCCAGTAGCGCGAATGTGTTCTCGATTGCCTATCTGCAGCTTTGCCGCAGAGGGGAAACGCTGATCGGCGACGAGACGCTGGAAGCCAAAGCCACATAGGCGCGTCCCCCGGCGCACCTACCGCGGTCGTGATGTCTTGCAGCTTCAACACCACTGTGACATCGCAGTAATGTCGATGATTCCAGAATGAGATGGAGAAAATTACCTACACATGTCGGACATTGCTCAGATTACAGACTCCCTGCTACGCGCAGTGGATGAGGTAAATCAAGGTTTGCCTCAAAACAAGCAGGTACCGCGAAGACCCGATGCCGTGCTGTTTGGAAGCCAAGCCCAGGTGGATTCCCTGGTTTTGATCAACCTGGTGATCGTGGCCGAGCGGAATATTGAGAAAGATTTCGGGCGAAGCATTACCTTGGCGGATGAACGGGCCATGATGGAAGAGCAAAGTCCCTTTCGAACCATCGATTCCATGGCGGACTACGTCGGCAAGCTGTTGCGGGAACAGTCCAATTAGCGACCGCGGAAGCGGTACAACTGGCGATGAAGCCCGCCCAGTTGTACTGATCACGGGGGCCAGAAAAGGAATTGGCAAGGGCCTTGTCGAGCATTACGGCGCGAAAGGCTTTGTGGTAATTGGCTGCAGCCGGCAAGCTGCTGACTTTCCGGGAATCAGATATCAGCATTTTTGCTTGGATATCGCCGACGAAGCGGAAGTGCAGCGCATGTTTTCGGCAATACGGAGGACGCACGGCCGTCTCGATGTTTTGCTGAACAACGCGGGAGTCACTTCCACAAATCATGTGATGCTGACTCCTATCGCCACAGTGCGGAAGCTGCTGGATACCAACGTGGTGGGCAACTATTTGTTCTGCCGGGAGGCGGCCAAAGTCATGGCCATGAACAAGTGCGGTCGCATCGTGAATTTTGTATCCATCGCCACGCCGCTGCGCCTCGAAGGCGAGGCCATCTATGCGGCCTCGAAGGCAGCGGTCATCTCGCTGACGCAAATTTTGGCTCGCGAATTAGCGCCTTATAACATCACCATCAACGCCCTTGGGCCAACCCCAGTGCAAACTGACTTTATTCAAGGTATCGCAAAAGAAAAAATTCAAGGGATTCTCGAGCGCCAGGCCATTCCGAGGTTGGGGGAGTTTTCCGACATCTTGAACGTAGTGGACTTTTTTATTCGTCCCGAGAGCAACTTCATAAGCGGGCAAACAATCTTCCTCGGCGGGGTATCATGAGCGCCATCGATTTTCTGCTCGAGCGCTTCGAGCAACATCGCAATGCCGATGCCGTCATATGGAAGGCGGCAGTGTGCAACTATGGGCAGCTGCTCGATCTGCTTTTCCGACATCGCGCTTTCCTCGAAGCCGAGAAAATCGAATCTGGCACAGTGGTGGCTTTAGAGGGCGACTTTTCGCCCAGCGCAATAACCTTGTTGCTGGCGCTGATCGAACGGAATTGCATCATCGTCCCGCTGACAACTTCCGTGCGCCACAAGCGCGCCGAGTTTCTGGAAGTGGCGCTTGCCGAGGTACTAATGACCATCGACGAAAGCGAACAGCTCTGCGTCGCACGCGTGAACGTGCGGGGGGACCACGAGCTATATGATGCAATTCGCAATGGCGCACGTCCGGGGCTGGTGGTCTTTTCCTCCGGCTCAACCGGGAAAAGTAAGGCCGCGGTTCATGATTTTGTGCCGCTCCTTGAAAAATTCAAACGCCTTCGCCGGGCGCTGCGGACTTTGACATTCCTGTTATTCGATCATCTCGGCGGTCTCAATACCCTGTTCCACACCTTGTCCAACGGTGGTTGCGTGATTGTGACGCCCGCGCGAACGCCCGACGCGGTGCTCGAAGCTATCGAGAAATTTCGGGTCGAACTCCTCCCTACTTCGCCCACGTTTCTCAACCTGATGCTATTCAGCGAAGCATACCAGCGGCACGACCTGCGATCCCTCAAGCTGGTCACCTACGGAACCGAGCCCATGCCGGAAAGCACCCTCAAAAAGTTTTGCTCCCTGTTCCCGGACATACAAATGTTGCAGACATACGGACTGTCGGAAATCGGAGTGTTGCGCTCCAAATCGAAGAGTTCGGATTCCCTATGGCTGAAGATTGGCGGAGAAGAGTTTGAAACACGGGTGATCGATGGCCTGTTGCAGATCAAGGCGCAATCGGCGATGCTCGGCTACTTGAATGCGCCCAGCCCTTTTACCGAAGATGGCTGGCTGATTACCGGCGACTCCGTGGAAGTCGACGGGGAATACCTCAAGATTCTCGGCCGCAAATCGGAGCTTATCAACGTCGGAGGCCAGAAAGTCTATCCCAACGAAATCGAGGGCGTGATCCTGGAGATGGAAAACGTGGCGGAAGTGACCGTATACGGCGAAAGGAACGCCATCATGGGCAGCATTGTCTGCGCCAAGGTGCGCTTAAAGGACAGCGACGATTCGTCCGCCTTTTCGTTGAAGCTCAAGCAATTCTGCCAATCGAGGATGGAAGCTTATAAAATCCCCATGCGAATTTTTTTGGAGGAAAAAGAACTAAGTACCGAACGTTTCAAAAAAGGGCGAGTTCAGCAACACGAGCCGCAAACACCCGCCGACGTCCACAGCTAAGTTTTCGATCGAATCCCTTGCAAAGGTTTGTCGAATGATATTTGACTAAGAAACGGCCTGCGCGGACGGGCTGTCAAACCTGGGTTTTGGCGAAATTTCGCTCAGCGCCTCGTCGTCAACGGCTCGCCCGGTAAAGTGATAGAAGATCTCGTACTTCTTGCCCCAGAGAAAGGCGAGGGTACGCCGGATCCGACTAGGGCTATCAAAGCGCAACACATCGGTCGAATATTCGTTGACGCAGCGGCGCCACAACTCAGCTCCGCCTTTTTCCTGGAAGTCCCGGTCGAGGTAAATCGCACCGCCTTCCACAACATTCCAACCCCAGGAATGCGCGAAAGTATACCAGGCCACTTGGCTGCACATGACGTAGCGCGCCCGCTCGGCGGTCTTGGGAGTCGCCTCGGAAACGTCACAGCGGCCCACCGCCGGATAAAGCCGAAAAATCCGTTGCGTATCGTGGGTGAGCACCTCGAATGCTTGCATTTTTCGCATAACCAGCTTGCCAAACCGCTTGCGCAACGCCGCCAACAGTGTCTCCATGGCTTGACGAATGAGTTCGGCGTCGACACTCGGGGGTGTCGGATCGATTTCTAGATTCTCGAGGTCCTGTGAGTAACGAGCTATGGCCTCGCCGGAACGGAAAGTCCGTTCTTTCGAGTCCCATTGATCGCCTGGATACATGAAATTCACGCCTGGCAGGTTTAGTGACGCGACCTTCGCCGGCGTAATCATGAACTCGTTCATCCAGCTATTTTCCTGATTGCAGAAATAGCCAAAGCTAGCGAATGGAATGGTAAATTCGGGTTGAAAGGTCCAGATACGATATTTGAGTTCGCGCAGCTTCTGCGGGACCGCATCTGTCTCGTCCTTCCGATTCCCAATCCACTGGGCGACGGAAAACTGCGTCAGCAGCACCGAAATCTTGCTGCCCACCAGCCGCCGAATGTATTTGAGCGTCGAAGCTTTGCATATGCAGTCGTTCAAATTCAGGATGCATTCCCCCTCGGCGCGCACGGCCATGAAAGAATCCATGGTGCCGATCGACCCGCACAGGAATTCTACGCCGGGCCGCAGCATAAACCAGCGATACAGAGGCACTTCGCGAATCTGCTCGAAACCAAGCTTCCGCAGCCCATCGACCACCCGAGGCGAACTGTGTTTTTGGTACAGCACGGTGATACGCTTGCGCTCCGCCTCCGGGATGGATTTGAGCGTGGGGAAATTAAAATGATCGGAGTGCTCGTGGGAAATCCAAATATAATCCACCAGGTGATAGGGCACCGGAGGAGACGGGCTGAACAGGGCACAACAATTGTTCACCACTTTCCCTTTGGTCCACGGATCGCACCAAATCGTAACGCCGTTCGCTTCTAGCAAAAAACTGGCATGATTCACAAAAGTAATTTTCATAGCGATCAGATCCCACTGCTGCGGGCAAGACCTTCCTGTCCGCAAATTAAGCCTGAGACACGCCACTCTTATTGATATCGCCGAATACTATCGCCCCGGGGCGCGCCGGATATTAGGCCCATGTAAATGAATTGTTGAAATTGGCCCGCAAGTCAGAAGGTCGCCTTGCCGCAGGACGGCTCGCAACCCACTGCTGCCATCAAGAGACGGGACCCGAGCCCCCAAGTAACGGTGGGATGGCCAGCGCTGGGTTCGAAAATCGCGGCCGCGTCTTAACCAGGCTACCGATATTTGTTGCGGCGCGGGCGCCCACGCCGAGCCACAGCCAGATAAACCCTTGAAGGAACAGATTGTAAAAAGTGGAGGCTCCCACATTCATAAGCAGGGCGAGAATCACCAGGACGAAGGTGAAATGCAAGACGAGCACCTGCGATCTTGTATGCGCTTCCGAGCTCGGCGGCAACTTTCGAGCCGTTCGCAGGCCTAGCCATAATCTGGAGAGTGGATAGAGGAAAAAAGAGATATAGGCTGCGAATCCAATGATTCCAAACTGTTTTAACACATCCAGATATTCAGAGTCCGTGATGATGCCGCTGAAACGAGCCTTGGCCGGTCCGAACCCGAGGACCGGGGAACGAGCGAAATCGGCTAGTGCGCCGCGCCACAAATCATCGAATCTCTGGCGCACGGAATCGACTTGGCCTGGATGTTCGAGATCTTGATAGCGCGCCAGAGCATGGGGGTTGCTTTGCAGAACCACTGTGGCCACGAGAGCCAGGAGCGGCAGCACAAAAATCAACAGGCCGAGTTGCAAACTGCGCTTGCGATTGAAGGAAGAAGAAGCCAGCGTGATGGCGAAAACCGCGGCAATCCCAGCCGCGCTGGCCAGCAAAGCATAGCGCGAAGCAGTCATGGCGATGGTCACCCCGGCTGCAAGCAGCATCGCTCCGTTTACAACGCGACTGCCTACTTTCGCGAGGAGAGCAAGCGTAAAGCAGACGACCGCCCAGGACAGCAGGAGTCCCAGCACGTTCGGATTTCCCATCGTGGAATAAACGCGCCGGGTCAGAAACAGGGCTTGATCGTGAACGCCACCCGAGTACAGGCCATTGAGCGTCTGCGTAAACGGCATGCCTCGCCATTGCGCCCAGGCATACAAGCACACCAGCAGAATGGCGAAACGATAGGCGTAAAATAGCTGCCGCATGCCGTATTCACTGAGATTCGTTTCATAAGCGATAGTAAAAAAAGCTACGGGAAACCAAACCTTGGGAATCTCATAGAAGTCCCGTGCTACGACGCTCTGGTCCAGAGCCGCTGCGCCATACCAAATTGAAAACAGGATGCACACGCTAAACAGCGCGCCAATAAGAAACATTCCGTTCCAGCGAAACATGGGAACAAACCCGGCCATCAAAAGCCACGCATACAACGCAAGAATAATGGGAATCAGTACTTCTTCCGCCTTCAGAAACGGGAAAGTGCCTCCCGAGGGGATGGGAGGAGCCAGTATCGATAAACAGATCAGCAGAATCAAACAGTTTCGTAGAACGACCCTGCCCAGCCTGAAGCGTTCCACGGACAAGCGATCTTCGGCCATAGTCATTTTTAATTGTGCACAATACCCAAGAACTTCTCTAACTCATTTCGTTCTGTTTCAACTCGTTCGGGGTGCTCACAACCTTTGGACCGAAGAGGCGCGAACGGTATCGGGACCAGATCTGCCAGTAGAATACCCAGTCAGCGTAGGTGGGGACAAACATGGATTTCCAGGACGCTTTAAGCTCTTTTCTCAAGACAAAGGCCAGGAGCACGGAATTAAAAATATAAGCAGCTGAAGAGGCGATGGCCGCCCCATTGATGCCCTCTTTCGGGATTAGGGTGAAGTCCAGGCCAATTGTAAGTAGCAGCGAGCAAAATGCAAAGATAGAAGCGTACTGCGGTTTTTTCCGGCCCGCCAAGTCCGCGCACATGATCTTGGCCACCGATAAACAAACGGTACCTGGCAAAATCCACCAAATAACCGCTACGCTGGGCGCAAATTGCACACCAAAAACGAGCGGTACCAGCAAAGGGCTGGCGATGGCAATGGCCGCACCCGTCACGCCGGCGATGAGAATTACGTGGCGGAGCACCAAACACGTAAAGTCGGCATCGTCTCCGGAGGTTCGCGCGGTTCGCGAAAACAGCGCTAGCGCGGCGGCCCGCGGAATTTGCCACAAGGCCTCCGACACCACGACGCCCAAGGCATAAATACCCACCGCTGCGGGATTCAGAAAGTAATTCACGATAAAGACGTCCAGCCGATAATTAAGAAATGATGCTAGGTTCCCCATAATGCCCGGGAGCCCAAAGCCCAAAGCGGCGCGCATCTGAAGTGCGGTGGCTACCCGAGGCGCTCGAACCTTGAACAGGTCTCGCAGCGCGAACACGCAGATTCCTATGCTCAGAATGATGGACAGGAGATTCGCCGCAATGGCCAGTTCCGCATGACGCCCAAAGAGCAGCACCAGTCCGCCCAGAACCAGCAGCCCACTCATCTGCTCGGCCAACGTCACCCCGGCGCGCAGCCCGAAACGCTCCTGGCCCGCGATGATGGCAATGAGATATCCAAGGAAAATCAGGCAAGGAATGGAGGCCAAGATCAGCCAAGCCATCGAATTCGTAATGCCCCTAAGAAAAGCTGCATGCCATCGCCAATAAGTCTCCGCCCATAGGCCCGCCGCAATCGTGGAGCCGATTGCGCCGGACAGCCATACTCCTGTGATCCAGTCCGCGGGCCGACGCTTCTGATCGGCAGCCCAAACGAGAGCTGGAGTTTCAACCCCCAGCCCTCCCAGCAAAGCGAAAGCCGCTATGGCCATCAGGCACAATCCGATTTCGCCTCGCCCATCGGCGCCCAGCACTCGCGCATAGAAAATCTCGATGACAATGCCCAGTCCTCCGCAAACCGCTTGCCCGCCGAGGATGGTAAGCAGACTCGAAAAGAAGCTGGTGGGCCGTTTCTCGTTTTGTGCTAGCACAGAATGCGATTCCTCGATGGTGCTGCCCTTTTCTTGTTCAAAGCGACTCAGCCGTGAAAGGAGCGGCTCGCAGCATCCTGTGCAGCCAGGACTCGGCCGCGGCCTTCCTTTCGTCCCAGCGCTGTTGCAGGTGTCGGTCTATCGGCGCGAGCGCGTCGTTCGCGAGGTGGTGCGCAGCGCGAGCGCCTGTACTTGAAGCTTCGGTAGGCTGGCAGGAAATTGTTGCACTGGCGCGACCAAGGCTCCGGACCAAATCGGCCCTGCCAGAGGACTTTGCCTGTACCTTCGCAAACTATGTTTACCAGCGACTTGTTACAGTTGTGCGAACGAATCTTCACAATTCACTCTGCTTATGACCGGTGGACAATTCGCGGCTGGTTGCCGCCGAATCCGCTAACGGAAAAACCTACAAAATCTCATAAAGAGTTCGTTGCATTCTAAATTCAGCCAAGGCGCTCAACCGGTGGTACTTAACCTCTTCAAAGGCAATCCCACTTGGGAGTCTCGCCTTCGACGCATTTCAGTTTTCATGTTTCGTTCATCTCGCAATAACAAGGCTCGCGTATCTACTGTCTGTCAACGGAAAGCCCATGTTCCCGAGTCCCCGGCCGGAGTTGTGGGCTGCGATGTTGAGGTCAGGTAAACGAGTCACCTCGATGGAAGTGGTAGAACTTCTGAGGGAATAAGTAAGAGACGCAGCTGTTGGAACCTACAACCCAAGTCCGCTTTGGGTCCGGCTTATGGAGCGTTTTGTCCTGCGCATTGTAAGTCAGAGGGCGAAGCTTTAGGCAAAATGAGTGGCAACGGCATTTGCGAGACAAACCATGAGTCGCGGCCAGCTTGGTATGCGCTCTATACCAAGCATCAGCACGAGAAGAGCGCTGCGGATCTTCTGGTGAGAAAGAATTTCGAAGTTTTATCGCCGTTGTATTCCAGCACTCGGCGTTGGCAGGACCGCACCAAAACGGGCGTGTTACTGCCTGTTTTTCCTTGCTATCTTTTCGTTTGCACCACCCTCAGCCGCAAGCTGGAGGTTCTTCGAACCCCGGGGATATTCAGCATGGTCTCTTCTGCGGGTCAAGCCTGCGAGGTCCCCGAGCACGACATACAAATGGTCCGACAGATCTGTTCTGATCCGGCGCGTATAGCGCCGCATCCCTATCTATGCGCAGGGGAAACGGTTCGTGTGCGCACGGGGCCGTTCGCAGGCCTGACTGGTGTGATAACGCGCTTTAAGAACGGTTTTCGTGTGGTCTTATCGATTGCGCTACTGCAAAAATCAGTCGCTTTAGAACTCGACGCATTCAGCTTAGAGCCTGAAGCCTCTCCCGCGACTCAGGCTTGCGCGAACTGACGGAGTGTCAGGGACAAGTCACGGCCTGCCTCGCCAAACCGGCGAGGCACTATTTTCCGAGAGATCGCGAGCGATAAGAGATGGAATACTTAGACAATCTGGGGCCCGTGAAAAGGGATCCGGCGCCCTTGGCAACGCACTATGCAAACCCGCAACCTGATTCCGAGGTCGAGCAGATTTTCACCTGGGAGCAAGCCGTCCGGGTACTGCGAAAAAATAACCGGTTCGTATTAGGCGTCGCAGGGCTCTTAGTCCTCTGCGTCGTGGCCGTCGCGTTCCTGCTGAAAGACACCTATCAGCCCAAGGCCTTCATCGATGTGGATCCCATCGGCAGTGGGATCAAAGCTCTACACGAAATCGAGGACGCCAGCCCGGTCGAGAATCCGGACTATCTCGAAACTCAAGCTCAGATCCTGCAGGGCGAAGGACTAGCGACCAGTGTGATTCGAGTCCTGGGTCTGGCACACAACCCCGAGTTCGTTACACCCAGTGAGTTGTCGAAGTGGGCCAAGCAGCCGAACTCCCTGAATGAGAGTGCAACGTTCAGCGACAAAAACGCCTACCTGCAGGATCAGGTGGACTTGGCCAATCGAACGGCTACGGAATCGATCGCCCTTGCCAGGTTCCAGAAAAAGCTTTCCGTGAATGTGGTCCGCAACAGCCGGCTGATCGAAGTCAGCTTCGCCAGCCATCACCCTGAGCTGGCGCAGTCCATCACCAATACATTAGTGCGGCAATTTATCGAGCAGAATTACCGAAATCGTTACACCTCCACCATGGAAGCGTCCGCATGGCTTTCGAAACAGATCGATGATCTTCGAAAAAAGGCCGAAGCCGCGAACCAGAACGTCGCCGACTATCAGCGCAAGTACGAGCTAGTGGAAACCGACGACAAGGACGTCCCCCTCGGCCAATTGATGAACGAGGTCAACCATCAGTACAGCGATGCGGAAGCCAACCGCATCGAGGTGGAGGCCTATGTTCGCATGATCAACCAGGGCCTTTCGGACTCTATCCCCGCCGTGCGGGATGATCAGCTGTACCAAACGCTAATGGGGCGCTTCGTTGATATTCGGGCGCAGTTGGCGCAGGCTCGCGCAATTTACGGCGACGAAAACTCCAACGTAAAAAAACTGGAAAACGAGCTAAAGGAATTTACCGCCCAGCTCGATGCCGAACGCTCCAGAATCCTAGAGCGCGTGCAAACTTCCTTCTCCGCTGCGCGCGACCGAGAAATGCTGATGCTTAAAGAGCGCGAAAAGCTGAGGAGCCAGATGGGTGATGCGAGTTCCCGTATGGTCGCTTACCGAGTATTGAAGAACGAAGCGGCTGCAGACGCCGAGTTGTACAACACCTTGCGTGGGCGCTTGAATGAAGCCGGCATTTACGCCGGATTGCGTTCAAGCAACATACATGTGGTGGACCTGGCTCCCAACTTGCACGAGCCCACCTCGCCGCATCGCGGAACCCTCATTGCCCTTGGTTCGTTGTTGAGTTGCATGTTCGCGGTGGTTCTCGCGTTCGTGCGCGAGAGTCTGGACAACACCGCGCATACCCTCGACGACATGCGGGATTGGATCAGAACACCCGCGCTCGCGATGCTTCCCAAAATGAAAGCGCCCCTGAACGCCTGGTCTGGTCCCGCGAAATTCTCGACATTGCAGGCCTCCCTGACTCGTGACTTGGATCTGCCGCAAGTCCTGATTGCCCGCCCGCAGTCCGCCGAAGGCGAAGCCATCCGTGACCTTCGCACTGCCTTACTGGCCTCCAACCCAGTAACGCCGCCGCGAGTCATCTTGATAACCTCCCCGTCCGCAGGCGAGGGCAAGACGACACTGTCTATCAATCTTGCCTTGGCCCTAGCGCACCGCGGAAACACCTGCTTGATCGAAGGCGATCTGCGGCGGCCCACGGCAGGGCGCATCATGAGTCCCGCTCCGCACACCGGCCTCGGCCAGGTGTTGGGGACCAAGCTGCCTCCTGGCGATGCCATCGTAAAGTTCGCGGACATTCCCTCCTTCGGTGTCTTACCAGCAGGCGCGCCGGTGGCAAACCCGGGTGATTTGATGGATCCGGAAAAGATGACCGAGCTGGTGAATGGTTTGAAACAGGAATATCAGTACATCGTGATTGATTCTCCGCCGCTGATCCCCTTCTCCGATGCACGGCTAATGGCTGCAATTTGCGACACCGTAGTCCTGGTTGGACGGTATGGCGTAACCACGCGGCGGGCACTCACGCGTTGCGCGGGAATTCTCGAGCAGGTCCGCGCCCGTCTGGCGGGTGTGGTGCTCAATGATATCGACTTGGGTTCTGCGGACTATCACTATTACAACTACGGTTTCAGTCCCGCGCGGCGTAGCGACTTGCGATATTACGACGAAAACAACGACCTCCGGCCAGACGGCCTCGATCCACTGAACGGCGATCTAAAGCGTGACGGTGAAGTTCGAAGAAAGTCGGCAGGTGCCTGATGCGGAATCTCTGGAGAATCCCAGCGCGCCGAACGGTGATCGGGGATGAAATCATGCAGGTTCAGCAAAGCCTGGCAATGCGATGGCCTCGTTTATTCTTTCTGCTCGCCGTCTTTACATATCTGATATCTCCTGTGCGAGCCCAGATTGGACCTTCTCCGGGACCGACGCCAACCGCCGTCGCCGCCGACT
>JBEKSZ010000100.1:0-27290 GCA_049516615.1 Candidatus Acidiferrum sp.
GACCCGCGTGCTGCGCCTGCCGGGATTCGCCAACCATAAACTTTCCGAGGAGTTCACTGTTCAAGCGCGCCACGAAAGCAGAGCGGTCTACACGCTCCGCGACTTCACGATTGACGAAGACTCGCCCGAAGCGCCGCGCCAATTCGGCGAAGCCCAAGAACGAAGGCGGACCGTTCCCAGCGACCACAAGAGCCAATCCGAACACGATTGGGCCTACGCGAAGCGTGCCCTAGCTCGCGGCGACGACCCCGAAGTCGTTATCCAGCGCATCGCCGACTACCGCGCGGACGATAAATCAAATCCTGATTTCTACGCCCGCCTAACTGTTACAAAGGCGCAAAACGAACTGACGAGGAGCAACAAGGAAACCGAATTCGAGCGCAACAACTAGTTGTCAATTTCGATGATGTTTCCTTCCGACGACCCGATGTCCGAACAGCTCCATTCCGAGAGTTCCGTCCTTCCGGCAGGCCAATATCCTGCGCTCAGTCGCACCGCGCAGAGTGATATTATTGGCGCGCCGCCAGTTCAATCGAGAAAGCGGGGAAAGTGCATGTCTCGACGAACTGGACAGAATCCGAAGGTGCGCGTCAAAAAGCGCTCCAACGGACAGAGAGTTTTCTACTTCCAGTACTGGATGGATGTACCAGGACAGGAGGATAGAGAACGGAAGACGCATGTGATCGGACCAACTAGCCAGATGACGAAAAGCGAGGCGGAGCGGAAGAAAGTGGAATTCCTTTTGAATCTCGAACTGAATTCGGTGGAATACCAGATTCCTTCTTCCTTGACCTTCGCGAATGCGGTGTCGCACTACCGGGATGTTTTTGCTCCTCACATGCTTAGATCGTCTACATATTCAACTGCGGACGGTCATCTAAGGACTCACCTCGAAGCAGACTGGAACGACGTTCCGATAGAGCACATCACGATTGATTCAGTAAATGAGTGGATTTGGAAGAAGCGAAACGAGCGTCTTTCATGGATAACGATCAAGAACATCCTGCGCACTATGCAGCGTGTTCTCTCGTCATTCTCAAAAGACAAGAAACCTCCCTTCTCTCAAATCGGACTGGCAATTCCAGAGCGTGACAAGTTACAAATGAAGGTGAACAGCCGGAAGAAAGTGTCGTTCTCTTGGACTCAAGCCGAGCGGATTGCCGACCATGTCGGCAAGATGGAAACGCTTGGCAAGGCCCGCAGGGAACGATATTCCACGCTGTTTCTTCTTGCGGCTGCTTCAGGATTGCGGTCCAGCGAGCTCCTCGCGCTAAGGGCGAACGACATCGACTTTGGCGCGAAAACAGTTCGTGTGGAGGAGTCCTCAGACCAGAGAGGCCGTGGTGAAATCGGGCCTTGCAAGAATGCCACGGCCTACAGAACGGTTTTACTCTGTGACCCTGAGGGCCACAAGGCGATGCGGAGATTGGCGCGATTCCTCGGAATCGTTGCTGATTCTCGCTCGCTTATCTTCCATTCAAACGGCGGAGGCCCGCTACTCGAAACCAATATTCTGAATCAAGGACTCTATCCGGCTCTGGAAGCTTTAGGACTTGAGCAAGCTGGGTTGCATGCCTTTCGAAGAGGCTGCAATCGGCGATGGGAACTTGCCGGAGTAAACCCCGCCGTTATTCGTCAGCAGATGGGTCATGCCTCCGCTGCGATGACGGCACTTTACACTGGCGAAATTCCTCTCGAACAAATCCGCAACGAATTTTCCATGAAGTTTGGCAACAAAATTGATGTTTTGGAAACCATGGAAACCGGCGCGGCTGCGTAAGTCTTTTAGAATCTGGAGCGGGCGATGGGAATCGAACCCACGTCCGAAGCTTGGGAAGCTTCTATACTGCCATTGTACGACGCCCGCCCAATTCTCTAGCTTGTTGATTATACACAACTAAGCGACTGCACGTACAGATCTGCCATTTTTCCAATAACTCCATATTTTCCAATTCCATGCTGGAAAAGGCCGCTCCCACCTGTTCGAGTGGGATTCTCCGGTGTACCTGGCCGTCGTCACCGCCGAGATGTGTCCCATCTGCTGGCGAAGAACGGCTGGATTCATTCCGGCTAACTCCCATCTCCGATTGCAACCATGACGGAATGCGTGCATTCGGGCTTGTGGAAGCTTGAGCGCTTCTATGTCGATGTGCTCCACCGGAATATCGTTCCAATCCGCTTCGAGATGGCATTTGATGTGCCCGTCCGCAACTGAAATTGTGGACTCCCGAAGCATTCTTGGGGCGAAAACTTCCCGGTAGTGCGCCACCGCATGAGCGAAGGTGCGAGAGGAAGGAATACGATAATCACTCGAATTTCCTTCAGATGCAAGATAGACTCGAGTTTTTTCCGATCCGCCTCGCTTTTCATCATCATCGCAACAGGTCCGATTACCTCTGTTTCTCGACTGCGTTCTTCCTGTCCTGGAACATCAACCCAGTATTGGAAGAAGTATTCCTTAACGCCTTTCGTCCGATTTTAAGCGTGTTCGGACGGAAGGGTTCTGTCCAGGCCGGCGACTCATGCATTTTCCTCTCTTTCGAGTCGCTGGAAACTGGCGGCGAAGCGATGGTATCCCAAGACTGGATTGCTGTTCAACAGAACCTTCAGTCGTTTTTTCTTGAGAAATCAGCGATTCTTTGCCAATCGATCGTTCCTGTATGTATTTTCGCCATCCCTCCAAATCGTTCTGTGTTCCTATACAAACTTCGTTCTGCTCGCGTTCCCTTCGGCACCGTTCCGGTGTCTTCCTGACGGTGTGGCAAGCGCCCCGTTCGAAGCGGATCCGATTCTCCCTCGGTTAAGACGCGACGCTCTGGAAACAATCCGAAAACCCGACGAACAGCGGCGTCCTGTCGGTGCCCACGAGATTGGCCCACGTCCCCCTTGCCAAACACATCGAGCCTCGATCGATCGCGCTGTGGACGTGTAGCCGCCAAGCAAGTTCGACGGTAGACGAATCCAACATATGCGGTCCAATACGTTGTCACTTGGACCCAATAGGTCCGTCCTATAGGTGGGTTCTGAGGGCGATTCGCGAGGTTCTGGTTGAGAGGGGTTTTCGGTTCTGAGCCGATTGATTGTCCTTATCTCTGCGGTTGATCAGAGCAATCGTGGTCAAACCAAGTGTTCGGTTATTATCCGGAGCCTTTTGAAATTCGGCGAAGGGCCAGTTAGGCCATGGCCGCCATTCGGTCACAGTCGGTCTTCAACGTCTCCGACAAATTTTATCCGTCATAGATTAACGATGAAACTCAGGACGTATCCCTCCTCGCACCGGCCTACGCGGATGGGCGGTTTTTGTAGTCGTTGGAATCGACCTTGAACTGGCCGACTAGTTCACGAAGGTCGGTGGACATTTGGGCTAGCGACCGCGCGGCCTTATGTGACTCCGTGGCACCGGAGGAGGTGTTTTGTGCTGCTTGGGCCACTCCGGTGATGTTCTTGGAGACTTGCGCCGAACCTTTCGCGGCCTCCGAAACGTCGCGGGACATTTCTGAAGTAGTGGCCGATTGCTCTTCGACGGCGGTGGCGATCGTGGCGGAGATGGCATTCACCCGGCCAATGATTCCGCTGATGGCTTTGATGGCTTCTACCGCGCTTTTCGCGTCGGCTTGAATGTCGGCGATGCGCAGGCTGATGTCCTCGGTGGCTTTAGCGGTTTGCTTGGCGGGGCCAAAGCTCGCATTGCCCGAATACAGCGCGGTAATGTTGTGCGTTCCCACGATCAGGCTGCCGGTCGCAAACGTTGCCGCCCCCGTCGCGTCCGGCGTCGCGCTCCCGAGCACTGTTCCAGACCCGCAGCTGTGCCGCCGTACGGCCGCGCCGACCCAGCAGTAAATCGCTCTCCCGCGTCGCGATTCCGCCACTTGCGAGTGCGTGCTACCAATTACCATCGGCCCGCTGCCCGCGTCGCAGAAATAGACTGTCCCCAACGGCGAACCTGTCGGGTTCGGTGAAATCGTCGCCGTAAAGGTCACTGACACACCGGACTCCGCAGTGTTCAGCGAGGCCGCGAGAGTTACGCTGGTTGTGACCGCCGTAACGGTCACGATGGAGTTCGTTCCAGTCAAGCCGGGGCTGCTGGTGGTGACCGTGTAGTTGCCGGGGGCAGTCAGATTGAGGGCGCTCAGATCGAAGAGAGCGATCCCGTCGACAGCATTGGCCACCACCTGTTGCGAATACCCGTTAGGGCCGGTGATCGTCACCGTTACCACCGCCAACGAACTGGTTACGGTGTTGCCGTTAGCGTCCCTGATGGTGGCGAAGACGGTCCCGAGGTTGCCGCTAGAGACCACGGGGGGAGGGACCTTTAGACCTGTGAAATTCCGAACACTTGATATGAAATCTACCCGCTATCGTCTTGGATATCTTCACCTCGCTCGACCTTGTCGGAGACCTCAGTCACAAAGAAGATTAGGCCGCCCGTGTTTCAGCTGATTCAAACATGGTTGGTTCCCGGGCCTCCGCTAGCGCATGACCGCGCCAGAGAAAAACGTTTCTGTCACGCTCATCGCCATCCGCTCCGGCCCCCAAAATATAGCTTGTCCTTCCGGTGAAGCGATTCCGGCTTGGCTCCTCTCTCCTTTTACGAAGGAGCCGACCTTCATACACCGAAAGGACAAAGAAAATGAATTCTGAAAATATCAAGAAACTTACAAAATCAAGCGATCGAGCAACTCGTGCCGTCGCTCGATGGAGGGCACAGCGAAGCGCTTACGCAGTATCTTGCGGCCACGGCCAAATTTAGGGCCTATTCCGTGAGCAATGTGCTCCTTATCCTTAGCCAACGGCCGCAAGCCCAACGCGTCGCCGGATACAGAACGTGGAAGGGTTTTGGACGACAAGTCAAGCGCGGCGAGAAAGGCATCATGATCATTGCTCCATAGCTTCGCAAAGTCCACGCTAACGGAGAAGAAACAGCCGCACGGGACGAGATGCGATCCGTAGCAGGCTTCCGTGCCGTGTACGTTTGGGACAGATTATCTCGTGATTTGTGGCCGAGCCTCTGCGCGCTCGATGTAATCCGCCAGTGCCACGTTAGAAAGTCCCCTCGATAGCAGCAGACACAGCATCGCCCAAGTCCTCTGCCCTGCGCAACGCTTCCTGATGCAGGGGTTTCAGCTCTCGGCATCTTTTGTTCTGGGCGCTAACGCCTGATAGCGCCAACCATAACCCCCGGCTCTGGTCTCCTCCCCGTTATACTGACTGGACCATGCCCAGCGAGCCTCCGACACTGACCCGCCGCAGTTTCCTCAGCGCTGCTGCCGCGGGAATTGTTTCTAGTCCGATATGGGCGAAGGCCATAACGGCGCGCGTTTCGGATTCCCAGTTGCTCAGCGATATTGAGCATCGCACTTTTTCCTTTTACTGGGAGCGTGTGAACCATAGCAACGGCCTGATGGCAGATCGTTGGTCGACGCCGGCCGCTTGCAGCATCACGGGGACAGGCTTCGCTCTAACTGTCTGGCCAATTGGAGTTGAGCGCGGTTGGATCACACGCAATCAGGCACGAGACATCACGCTGCGGACGCTGCGGTTCTTTGAGCAATTACCGCAGGGCGACCAACGGTCTGGCACCGCGGGCTATCGTGGCTTCTATTACCACCTTATCGATATGGAGACCGGACTACGGTTGGCAAATTGGGAGCTTTCAACGATTGATACCTGCTGGCTGCAAATGGGCATGGCATTTGCGCAAGGCTGGTTCGACCAGGAGGATGAAAAGGAAAGGGAGATCCGCGCACTCGCGCAGTGTCTGCTGGATCGCACCGAATGGGATTGGATGCAGGCCAACAGCTTGGGCGGCAAAGCCATCTCGATGGGGTGGTCCCCGGAGCGCAGCTTTATCGAGCGAAATTGGGATGGGTATAACGAGGGCATGGCGCTCTATTTCCTCGCGCTCGGCTCACCGTCTCATCCGGCTAAGGAGGGCGCCTTCGAGGCATGGACTGCGTCCTTCCCAAAATATTGGCGCGGAGAAGGTGCGAACCGCTACCTCTCCTTTGGGCCGCACTTTGTGCATCAATATGGCGCCGTGTGGGTTGACTATCGCGGCATCTATGATGCGACCACGCGCGCGGCCGGTTTTGACTATTTCGCGAATTCCCGCCGCGCCACCTATGCGCAGCGCAACTATGCCATTGCCAACCCCATGGGTTGGGATGGTTATTCCAAGGACATCTGGGGCCTCAGCGCCTGCGATGGACCAGGTGATCTAGTCATAAATTTCAAAGGCAAGCCGACGCAGTTTTATGGCTATGCGGCCTATGGGCCGAAGGGCATGCCCGACGAGGAAGACCATGGCACCCTTGCCCCCACCGCCGCGATAGCCTCGATTCCCTTTGCACCCGAGATTTGCATCCCTGCGGCCTGGGCCTTACGCAATTTCCAAGGTGGGCGGCTTTACGGCACGTACGGTTTTTTCGATTCGTTCAACCCTAGCTTCCGTGATACCCATGTCAGCCTTAGGTCAGGCAGCGTTGATGGGCGCCTAGGCTGGGTTGACAATGATTATCTTAGCGACAATCAGGGGCCGATTCTAGGCATGATCGCAAATTACAAAACGGGGATCATCTGGAACGCCACCCGCAAAGTGCCCAATCTGGTGCGTGGTTTGAAGCGAGCAGGCTTTAGCGGCGGTTGGTTGAATGGGGCATAAGATCAACCACTGCGACTCGAACGGAACATATGGAGACGAGCGTGCGCGCTGCCGTGGAAGTGATGTTTCAGCGTAGGCGTGATGGGCGTTCCCAATGCAGGAGCGCGGCGTTCAGCCCGCCTATCATCAGTTTAGCTCAGCTAGACCAAGGGTTGACTACCGAAACCGAAAGATCTTCGAAATGCGATGTGTTTCGTGTTGCGAGCTTCGCGTGCGAAGCAAGCACGATGCCGGCAATCATTGTGTCGCGCAATTCGCCCGGATGTCCCTTCTTATGACGCGCTGCCATCAGATCCCCAGCCTGTTGCGCGGCGGCTGTATCAAAAGGAGCGACTCGATTCTCGATCTTCTCAACAAGGACTCTCTCGAATGCCTGAAGTAGGGCCGACTGTCGCTTCCCAATCGGCAGAATATGCAATCCGTAACGAATTTCAAGGATCGTGATGGAAGTTGTCCAAATGGATCTGCGAGGTTGCTTGTCGAGCCATTCGACAACACCCGTGTCAGACGGGTGCCGCATGAGCGCAGAGAGAACGTTGGTATCAAGAACGATCATCGATCAAAGCGCGCAGGTTTGGTCTGGTATCCACGGAGTTCAGGGATGTCTTCTTCGAGTCCAACCTTGGCGAACAGCGAGGCGATCTCCGTGCCAAGACCTCCTGCAGCAACATCTTGTCCATTTACAGCATTTCGGAGAATGTCCCGGACTTCTTCCTCCATGCTCCGTCCATGCCGCGCTGCGCGCCGCTGCAGCCGTACCTTAACGTCTTTCTCGATATTTCGCACGACAAACTGGGCCACGTCTCCTCCTTCCCATGCGATATCATGATATCATCCTTGGTTGGGACTGAACAGCACTCTGGATCGGATTGCCCCGACGCCGTCGGCGTCAATAGAAAAGCCCCGCAACAACGGCCGAATCGGCGAATCTGGGTGCAAATAGGGTGCAATAAGTTTTCCCGAGGATTCCTAAGGGCGCCGAGAGTGGCGATCCGTGCCGTGAAATTACAACCAGTTACCTCTGGAGAGGTCGCTCATAAAGACTTTGTCCGCTCTTCTTCAAGCGAATGCCCGCTGCGTTTTCCATCATTTTCCAACTGCGCGCCGCTAAGAAGTGTATAAGTGCCGCCGTTCCAGCGAGCTAAGGGCTACTATTAATAGAGGAAGCTTGGGAAGCTTCTATACTGCCATTGTACGACGCCCGCCCAATCTTCTAGCTCGTTGAATATACACAACTATCGCGGAGCGGGGCGCGGGTAAATTCCCAGGTCGAGACACGTAACAAAAACTTTGCGGAGGCGTGTTGGAGTCGAAACCCAACTTTCGATTCCTAAGTCGCGGCGAATGGCGAAGTTGCGGCTTACCGTCTGAAGAGCGTTTATCGACATTAACCCAGCAGCCAGAGATGGCAGTTTACAGGTAGCGCTAGAAGACTCTATGCCGAGCGAAGAGCGTCCATGGGATGAGCGCAAGCGGCCCGGGCCGCGGGAAGGATCGATGCGAGCAACGCCACGCTCGTCATAATCAGCACACAGGTCATATAGATAAGAGGGTCGGTTGCGCTGACGTCGAACAGGAACGAACTGATCAACCGCGACACGGCCAAAGAACCGAGAACGCCAAGTGCGCATCCGAGCAGCGCGAGCTTCGCGCCTGAAACGAGAACGAGCTTGGCAATGCCGATACGCTGCGCGCCAAGAGTGATGCGAATCGCAATCTCCTGGCCGCGCTGAGACGCCGAGAAGGCCATGACCGCGTAAATCCCGGTAATTGCCAGCAGAAATGCGACGACTGCGAAGACCGTGATCAGGCCAGTGATGAAATGGCGCGGCGCCTCAATAGCCGAGACTGCTTCCGTGACTGGCTGCACGTCCTGCAAAGCGAGCAGTGGATCAATCTCGGCGATGGCCGAGCGCAACGTATGACTCATGTCTCGGGGGTCGAGCGCCGAGCGCATCGTGATGTATCCGCTTGGCGGCCCGCTGAGATTTCCTGGGGTCCCCGCGCCATAAAGAGTCGCAGGCTGATCCATCGGCGTGTACCACTGATCGACGCTGGGCGCATCGCGAGGCATTTTTGTATCAGCGACAACTCCGATCACGGTCGCCCAAGGCAATGGCTTCCGCGGGTTGCCGACGTGCATGCGCTTGCCGATCGCGTTCTGCCCGGGCCAGCAATCTTTGGCCATCGATTGGCTCACAATGACGACGAGCGGCGAGCTAGAGTTGTCGTGCCCTGTGAAGGTGCGACCCTCTAGCAGCGGGATGCCCAGAGCGCCGAAGTAGTCTCCATAGACGCTGGTGAACGCCGCGAATTTCAGTTTCCAGTTTTCTGCGGATACGCCCTCGACGGTGAACGCGGACTGCGGGGAAACGTCGGATGCCGCTACCGCGTTGCTGATGGCCACAGCGATGACTCCCGGCTGACTCGATAGCTTGTCGACGACCGCCCGGTTGAACGATCGGACGGACCTTTCGACAGGGTACTGTGCCAGAGGAAGTTCATACCCCGCAATCACCGCGTGGTCCGCACGGAAGCCGGGATCAACTGCCTGCATCTTCTGGAGGCTTCGGAGGAAAACGCCAGAAACAGTGAGTAAGACCAGCGCTATGGCGACTTCTGAGACGACAAGTGCAGAACGTACGCGCGCGTGGCTTGCAGATCCGCTGCCCGTGTGCGCGCCTTCCTTGAGGCTTTCTATCGAATTGGTACGCAATGCCGCGAAGGCTGGCGCAAGACTACACAAAACGCCGCTCGAAATGGCGACGATCAAGGCAAATGCGGCGACGACTGGGTTGATCGACACGGAATTCATGCGAGGCATAGAGTCAGGTAGGAGATGTAAGGTGCTCCGAATCGCGGTTGCGGCAAGGGCCAGACCGAGCAAGCCAGCAATGATGCTCA
This sequence comes from Candidatus Acidiferrum sp., assembly GCA_049516615.1. Taxonomy (GTDB): domain Bacteria; phylum Acidobacteriota; class Terriglobia; order Acidiferrales; family UBA7541; genus Acidiferrum. The sequence continues at coordinate 9,566 of JBEKSZ010000100.1, forward strand.
GCAACAGTCCTTGCACAGCGGCTTCGCGGATGATTCGACCGGGACTGGCGCCAATGACAAGGCGAACCGCATATTCGCGTCGTTGACGGATGGCCCGTACTAACAGCAGGCCCGACACGTTCACGCAGGCAATCAATAGCACTACGGCCACGGCCAGAAACAGCATCTGTAGAACCGGGCGAACATCGGCGACGAGGTCTTCGCGAAGCGGCCTCGCGTCGCCTTGGATGTGAATCGCCGACATGCTCGGAGGGAAATCGCGCATGATTTGCTGGGCCACTCGGTCGGCATCCTGAGTGGCTTGCCGCAGAGACACTCCATCCTTTAGGCGAGCAATCATCTGGTAACCCCAGAAGCCTGAGTGCTGATCGGAAAGCTCGTCGGGGGTCAGGCTCAGAGGAACCCAAAGTTGCGTTCGATGCAGACCCCCGCTCCCCAGCGGGAATTCGAAGCTCTGCGGCATCACGCCAATGACCGAATAGGGTTTGCGATCGAGCACAATGGAATTGCCGAGTACGTGGGGATCGCGATGGAAACGGTCGTTCCACAGCGCGTAGCTGATCACTGCGAGCGGTTGACGAGCGTCATCTTCCTGCCGGGTAAAGGCACGGCCGAGGATGGGCTCAACTCCAAGGGTTGGAAACATTTCGGAATTCAGGCGTGCCGCATCGATTTGTTCTGGCTGTGCGCCTCCTGAGAGTTCAAAAGACGCAGTAATATAGCCACCCAGACTGGAAAACGCTTGGGCTGCGCTTGTGTACGTCGTAATCTCGCTGGCCCGGACGGACATACCGGGCCGACCTCCCAAATGTTCTCCTAACAAAACGAGTCGGTCGGCATCGCGGAACGGAAGTGGACGCAGCAGGACGCCTTCGACGAGCGAGAAAATCGCGGTAGTGGCGCCGATCCCCAGCGCAAGGGTCAGAACGGCGACGGCGGTGAAGCCGCGATTCTTACGGAGCGTGCGAAGACCAAAACGCAGATCCTGCCAGAACGTTTCTACTAAAGATTCCCAGCCTGCGGAGCGGACGATTTCCCTAGTAACTTGCAAACTACCACGTTCCAAACGCACCTCGCGAAGCGCCTCCTGGCGATTCATCCCCTGCTTAATCTTTTCTTCAGTCGCCATTTCCAGGAATTCGTGCAGTTCTTGGTCGAGTTCGTGGTCTGCCTGATTCCTTCGGAACAGTGAGCGAACTCCGTCCGCTATGTTTCGCAACACCGACATAGTTACGACGGCTCCAAGATTCTGGCGATCGCCGCCACTTGTCTTGCCCATTCTCGAGTCTCGTTAGTGAGTTTCTTTCGTCCTAGCTCAGTCAGGGTGTAATACTTTGCTCGCCTGTTATTCTCAGTCGCCTTCCAGTCGCTCCGGACCAGCCCGCCTCGTTGCAATCGTTGGAAAGCAACAAACAGGGAACCCGCATTGACCCGGAAAACGCTCCTGCTGACCTGTTCTATGCGCACAGCAACCCCCCATCCGTGCATCGGTTCGAGAGCCAGGGTTTTCAGAATGAGCATATCGAGAGTGCCTGGCACGAGCTCAGTTGATTTGTCGGCCACAATTGCCATCCCCTCAGGGCAGCATATACCCCTCCTACTGATTGTCAAGAGGACGAGGAGCGGAGGCCGGCGAGTGGCCATCGCCTCCGGCTCCAGAACCCCTCCGGCAAGGACGGCATCGACGCTCAGATCACTTACAATGCCCCGATCTCACGGCGTCGTCCACTTTCAGTGTCTTCATCGAGGAAGTCTGCGGCGAGTCCAGTTGTGCGTCCATATTCGGATACGCCCCGGTCTCTCCGGTCGCTTAACAGGCTCTAATCGCCTTGCATATCGATCAGCAAGCGCAAGCTGCAAGCCTTTCCAACAATATCGATTTCGGACTCCACCATCGGCAGTTGGCGGACCGCCTTCCGCATCACAGGGGAGTCGTCAACAATCAGCACGCGAATGGGCAAATGACCTTACTTCGTGCGAAGTCTTATAGCCAACGGCGAATGAGATGAACACGGGAACGAAGTAGCGCAATGGTTGGTCGAGGAAAACTATCGCAAGAGTCCCATGCCGGTGCTCGGATTCCTCTTGAAAAACAGCTCGCCTCGAATGAGCGCGTCAACGCCCTCAAGCAATCTGTTCGCGCATTCCGCCTTAGGTACGAAACCTTGGGCACCCACGAGCCGCAACGCGTCGACGAGTAATTGCTCCTCGTGCATGGATAAGATCAGTATGGGAACTTTGGGCAAAATCTGCCGAATCTGAATCGCGGCCTCCAGCCCGTCAAGCTCGGGCATGGAGTGGTCCATGACGATTAGATCAGGCCGCAGGGCAGCAGCTTTATTTACCGCTTCTCGTCCGTTGACCGCTTCTCCAATGATTTCGATATTTTCTCTCGATTCCAGGATGGCCCGCACGCCGCGCCGTACGATCTCGTGATCATCTGCTATCAAAACTCTCACAGGCGCCTCTTCGGGGCTGTGAGAAGTGTCCCGATATCAGCAACAGGCGTATATCAGCTAAAACCTGTAGACACTTCAAGAAGCTGGTCCAGCTATCCACGCGCTCGGCTCTCAACGTCTCGAACAGATTCCTGTCCGTCACAGAACCTTCGTCGATCCGGCATTTCTTCCCTCGCGCCGGCTTTCGGGCCGTCTGAGACTGGTGTGCCGTTGACAAAGCCGATCTCAAAAACTCGAGAAAGTGTATTCTGGAACTTGTCGCAACTCCGGGAGTTCTCTTTGCTGCCCCACCTGGGACGAGAGCGGATGTTGGCTATGGCTAGCGTGACCAGCGAGGTTTGCCGAATAGAACGTCCTTACTGCGTGCGCGAATCAACAAAGAAGGCTGGCAATGCGCCGTTATCGATCAAAGTCTGACGCCCGTCGGTTAACCGAGAAGAGATTTGCCAACGGCGCTCTGGGCTCCATCGAACGAGTCAAGCCTTCGCTCGACTGTTTTCCCGCAAATCCTCTCGCCCAACCCAAGCCGCGGCTCGGCCAAGCCGTTGGCGACCGCCGTGCCCGAGCCCTTCAGCCATGACGGTGAAGTGTGTGGCGTTGCTCGGACGACGCGACAGTCCGACCGACGCGCTGGAAGAATATTGCCAATATCTCGGAGCAGCGCTTACTTCCCACGGATTCGAAATGCAAATCGTGCGCGTCCCTTGGAACGAAAACGGATGGTCCAAGGCGATCGCGGATATGAAAAACGAGGCGCGCGACTGGCGCGGCTCTTGGGTGCTGTTGCAGTACACCGCGCTATCCTGGTCGAGTCGAGGATTTCCTTCGCGGGTTCCGCAAATAATAGAAATATTAAGGCAGGGTGGGGCGCGCGTGGCCGTCGTTTACCATGATGTTGAGCCGTTCAGTGGCCAACGGATCATTGATCGCTTGCGTCGCCGCTCACAATTGCATGCCATGCGCTCGGCGCAACAAAAAGCGTTCGCAATATTTACCGTCCCCACCGGCGTCATTTCCTGGCGGCCGGATAACAGACATCCGCATGCGTTCATACCCGTCGGCGCCAATTTCCCGCCCCCCCCTATCTTGATAGATCGAGAGCCGGCATCTCCTGGCCGTCAGCCTCAAATAGCAGTGTTCGGCGTCACCGGCGGCGATGGCGGTCGGCGCGAAATCCGAGATATCGCGAGAGCGGTTAGGGTCGCGGCGCAGGAGCTGAGCCCGATGCGTCTCGTGGTGCTGGGCCGCAATTCAGAAGCCGCGGAGAACAATCTGCGTGAGGCTTTGCGCGGAGCGCCGGTTGACCTGCAGATTCTCGGCCTACTACCCCCCGAAGAGGTCTCGAAAGCCCTTTCTCGCGCGGATGTGCTGCTGTTTGTCCGCGGACAGATTTCTACCCGCAGGGGAAGCGCTATCGCCGGAATCGCCTGCGGCCTGCCGATTGTGGCTTTCGCTGGTGGGGAAACCGCCCCGCCGATCACGGAAGCAGGCCTGGCGCTGTATTCCGCCGATGAGCCCGGTGATCTGCCGCGCGTGCTAGTCAAAGTCCTAAGCGATTCGAATTATCGCGAGTCGCTGGCCGAACGCAGCCGGCAAGCGCAAAGACAATATTTTTCCTGGAAGGCGATCGCGACGCGCTACGCTGAAATCCTGCGTGGCGGCAGCGCGTCTCATGACACCCTCCCTGAATGACTCCGACCACCTTTCCTCGATCATGTTTCGGCCACAGTGCGGGCCCGCGTTCGACGAGCGTCCCGCGAGGAGCAGCCCTGACCTGCGCGGCGCGGCCCCCGTCCTTGTCTTCGTGGCTTCCCCTGCCCCGGTTTACAATCGATCGCTCCCGGACGGCGATAAAGTTGCCCCCTCGGAAACCGATCGCCAGCAACAGATCACACGCCATGAGGCGGAAGTCGGGGAGTCATTCGTCGTACAGCAATCTTGCTGAGCAGATAGAAAAGCAGATTGCAAACTTTGGTCATTCATCCCGTAAAGTGCTTGCGATCCTCCGATATCGCTTTACGGGGCCGACCGAGGAATGAACTGCGGGCTCGCGAAAACTACCGCAAGGCAAGAGCCGAAGCGTACCCGCCGGCCTGATGTCCGGCTCTCATTTTCATCGGGAGAACTGCGCGACATATCGTTTGTCGCAAGTTCGATATAATCTGCAAGAGCATTTGCAGCGCTGGTTTGAGGAACACGATTCATGCCGGATGCGCTTCTAAAGACTCTCATTCGTCGAACCGTGCCCCGACCGCTACGCAATTGGCTCCGTTCGCCCGCGAAATCGATCGAGTGGGTATGGGACGCAATTCGTTTCTTTCTAGGCGCGACCAGGACATTCGAATACTCTCCAACTCTTCGGATTGCCATGCATCCGCATGCCTTTAAAGTGGCGTACAAGGCGCAAATTGCCGAACCCGAAGAAAGTGCCGAGTTTCAGAACTTCATTTCGTATTGCCACAGCGGAATGTTTCTTTTTGACATTGGTGCACATTACGGGCTGTTCAGTCTTGTCGCGGCGCAATTCAACGGCACAGCTGTCGCCGTCGATCCATCCGGGATGGCCATTCGCATGATGGTGCGACAAATTGCGTTGAATAATGCCGGAAATCGGATTCGCACGCTCCACGCCGCTGCCAGTGATACAAGCGGCACTTTGCAGATGCTCAGTTCCGGGGTATTTTCCGAAGGTTATTTCAAACTCGCCATGGGGCGTTCGGCAAGCGAACTCACCAACATTCGGTCGGTAACCATTGACGAGATGGCCTCGGAGTTTGGCCCACCAACCCACATCAAAATCGATGTCGAAGGCCACGAGGCGGCCACGCTCCGCGGCGGGCGAGAAACCCTTACGCGTTTTTCGCCCACTCTGTTTCTTGAACTGCACAATGAAATGGTAGCGGCCGACGGCGGCGACCCCTATGCCGCTCTGGAAGAATTGCACAAATTGGGTTACGCGCCATTTTCCTACGGGGGTGCCCTGCTTGATCGCACCCATATTTTCGATAAGCCCATTACTAGGAGCCCGTCCGAGATTGAGCATCTAACGGCGCTTGGCGCTGGGCGATCTTGATTTGGTTGGCCAAATTGAACTCGGTCGGAAGTTGAAGCCCCTTCTATCAGTTACTTGGTGTGCTCAAATCCCTTGCGGGAACAGCTTTCCCGGAAATTGTTGGGCTATCCGCTGCAGATGATCTTGTGAAACTTCAGAATATTGTGAGTCATACAGATCAGGGCCCACTCGTCGCGTACTTTCTCCAGTCCGCGTAAGAGAAACTGGCGAAATCCGCGTGCCTGTTTGATCTGTCCGAATACAGGTTCCACGATGCATTTCCGTGTCGCATACACCGTCGCCCCGACCTGGGTCTGTAACTTCCGTTCCATGCGCTGGACGCGGGTAGCTCCCTTCGCCAATGGCCCTGGTTGACAGCGTTTGCGCTGCTCGTTGTGCTTCTGCTTTCCCGTCGCTACATATCCTTCGATCTTTCTCTTGTGCAAGTACCTTAGATTCGCCTCCGAGCAATATCCGCTGTCGGCGATAATTTCTTGTGGTTTCTGTCCCGACTGTTCCTCGATCTTCTCCACCAGTGGCACCAGCTGCTGTTTATCATTCGCGGCTTGCGTGATCTGCTGCCCGACGATCAATTGAAAGACCGGTTCCACGGCGATCTGGGTGTTGTAGCCCTGCACAAATCCATCCGCCCCTTTCAGAATGCGCGATTCCGGATCCGTAAAGTTGTATTGCACCTTTGCTGTGGGCTTGGCTTTCTTAGCATCCTCCCCCTCGCTCTCGGCTTGCACCCGCGCCCGCTCTTCCAGCGCGCGCTTGGCTTGCCGTATGCGCGCGATGCGCGTTTCCCGTCGTTGCAACTCCTCCGGCAATTCGTCTCCCCGCCGCTCTGCACCGTAACGCCGGTCCTCTTCTTTATCCGCGGCCTCGGCTTGTCCCAACAACTTTCGCACTTCCTCCCGCAGGCGCTTCTCCGTCTCGTCCATCCGTCCGTAGCTCATGGCCTTGTGCTTGCTCGCGTTGGCCTTGAACTTACTCCCGTCCAGCACCACTCGCCCCAGTTTCATCGTGCCCGTTTCCAGCGTCAGCTGTAACATCTGCTGGAACAGCTCGCCCAGGGCCTTCAGGTGTAGCTTCCGAAAATCCGAGATGGTTCGGAAATCTGGCTGATTTCCTGCCGCCAACACACGAAAAGCCACGTCTTCCACCAAATGCTTCTGGATCTTGCGCGACGAAAATACTCCCACGCAATACCCGTAGAGCAAGATCTTGGTCATCATCCGCGGATGATACGGCGGTTGCCCCCGATCCTCTTCCTCATACACGGATTCGATCGCCGAAAGATTCAACTGGTCTACCACGTCGGACACAAAATAAACCAGGTGGTCATCCGGCAACCATTCGCGGAGGCTCGGGGGTAAAAGTAAATCTTGTTCGGGAAGATACGATCGGTAGGTTTTCGCCATGGTTCCGAATAATTGCCACACCCTCGCACTATTTTTCAAGTGAATTCAACGTGACCAAAGATGAATTCTCGGACACGCTCCTAGGGTTGTCGCCCGCCGCGTGCTCGCTCGCTAAGTCGGTTCCGGGCAGCATCACATGCTTGGGAAGCCTGTAGTGCAAGTCTTGGCCCCTGCGGTAAAGTTTGGTGTTGCCTCCTCCCGCTGTTTACGGCGTCGCCGAGCGTTCCCTTGATCGCCAGAAGTACGATGGGCGGCATGAAATCGCCGCTGCCTACTTCGGAGTGCCAGACGGCCCACAATCCGGCAAGTGACACGCAGCCAGGCCACGTCGCGCCGCACAGACCGTAAATCACGGGTCGTGGGCAATTTTTGATTTTTTAATCGAAGCGGCAAAGCACGAACGGACAACTATCGCGGAACTCCATCGGCGGCTGGTCCAGAGTTTGCTCGTTTGACGGGGACTTTCTTTCCATCCTTCGTGCTGGCGTTGCCGTCGACGCGCATCTTGCCATCGAGGTGGCCGTCAAGTCGCATCTTGCCGTCCTGGTGGCCGTCGACTCGCTTGCCATCAAGGTGATTGTTAAGATGCTCGCGTATAATGGCCATCTCTTCCTCGAGAGCGGCAAGAATCGGCGCGGACCTTCTTTCGCCGCGCGCCACCCTGCTCACATAGGAAGGGTCGACACCCAGCTTGCCGGCCACGCGATTGTAGAGGCCTCGAAAAAGTTCAAGCGCGGGTAGGCCCATCGTGTTATCCTTCTCTTTGTCACGTTCCATGACGGTCCATTTCGCTGGAGGTTGAGCTGTTTGGTAGCGAGTACAGCCTAACATGAATGTTAGCGCAAGTGGGATATTCCTCGGGAGTGTATGAAAGCAAAAAAACCACAAGCGCCAGAATGGTCCAGCAAGATTCTCGCTCTCCGCGAGAGCCTGGGCCTGACGCAGGCGGCGTTTGCCGCGCGCTTGCACTATTCCGCTATGGCCCTCTCGCGCTGGGAGCGCGGTACCCATGAACCTCCCGCGCAGTGCTATATCCAGCTCGGCAACTTGGCCGGCGAGCCGGAGTGCTGGTGGTTCTGGGGACGCGCCGGCTTCAAGAGTGTCGATCTTTCGCGCATGTTTCCGGAGGGCCACGGCGAACTACGCAGCGCAAAATTTCCAGAGCTGGAAATTGTGGCCGCCGGTGGCCACAAACGCATCGCGAAAATCCCGGAGAAAACCAGACTTGTGGCCATCCCTGTTCTCACCGTCCACGCCGGAACTCACGGCCATAAAGGCGATGCCGTCATGGATCTGGACACCGTACCTGTTTCCGAAATGATTGCCGCGCCCGATCTCTGGTGCCCCAATCCGGGCGAGACCAACTGCCTGACGGTCCGCGGGGCTTCCATGAGTCCCATGATCAATGACGGTGACATCGTCGCCGTCGATTGCGCCCAGACCGATCCAAAGAAGCTCACCGGAAAAATCGTCGTCACCTGGCAGCAGGACAACGGTTTGGTGCTCTCGCGCTTCCTGCTGGTCAACGGTACTTCCCTGCTCGAATCGGAAAACCGCGAATACGAAGCTGTCCCTCTCGGAAAAAATCGCAACTGGCGCATCATCGGCCGCGTTCTCTGGTGGATCCGCAAAGCCCCATGAATCGATAGGTATTTGCTCACGGGGCCAAGCATGCGCATCGCTGCGAACTTTGCTATCCGCCAAACCGTCTGAAGGGACTGGGAATTGCTTCTCGGAAAATCTGGAGCCGAGAGCGAGAGCTGGACTCGCGAGCTGCCGATTACGAATTTTCACAGATCTCCTACAAGTCGCTGTTTTTCACGGACTAGCGAATTGAATCCGGGTCCATGTTACCCTTAGCTTTCGGACCCCATGCCCATCTCCACCAATCTCAAAATCCTGGAAATCCGGCGCGTTCCGGTGTACGCGAACTGGTCGTTGGTTCTGTTCTCCGTGGTGATCCTTCTCGGCGCTTTGGAGCGACCTGCGGAGGCTGTAGCCGCCTGGTGTTCGTTCTTCGCGGTACTCTTGCTGCACGAATGTGGTCACATGTTCGTCGCGCAAAAACTTGGCTATCCGGTAGATTCGATTCGTCTGTATCCGTTTTTCGGTCTCGCAGTCTTCACGCAGCCATATTCGCGCTATGACTATGCCCGTATCGCGTGGGGCGGTGTCGCCGCGCAAGCAGTGATTTCCGTGCCGGTGTTGCTGTACTTGGCGATTTTCGGATTCACGCGATGGGATTCCTTCAACATCGTTCTGGGGATCTTCGGTTACTATAGCGCCTTTGTCGCTGCCTGCAATCTCCTTCCGATCCCGCCACTTGATGGTGCAGCGGCTTGGGGACTGATTCCCGAACTGATCAGTCGGGCGCGCCAGCGCCGCCGCCTGAACAAGTTCCTCTCCGGTGAAGGCGACCGGTAGCCGAACCGTTTTAGAGGCCCGGTGCTTTCGAAGCGGTTGGATATAAGCTTAGAAAAAGACGCGATCCCTCTGCTTGGCAATCGTCGTCGGAGTGTCGTTGTTGCCCGGCAAAACCCCGCGCGCAGTTGCAGACCGTTGAGATTGCCGATGATCACATTGAACGCGATGGCGGGGACGTGATCATCACCATGAACATTTAGGTGAAGAGCGTGGCCGAGTCCCGGGTAAGGTTCGATGAGTTTGATCGGCGCGGAGATGGAAAATAAGCTTGTAACGAAAATGCAAGAGAAACAAAAGGGGCCGGTGAACGGACGTCTGGTCTGACCTGAACAAATTTCAGGAGATGTTGGAGTTCTATCCCTCTTGTTTTCAATCTCCAGCGTTCGACGCCATTCCCCTCCTTCGCCAAGTGAATGCAGAACGCAAGGTGCAACGCGCAAGGAGAGTATTTCGATCGCGGTCATGAATGTTGCAGGGAATGGAGTGTTGTTCGGGAGCCCCCACGGGAAGCGCAGCTACCACCGGATAATGCGTCCCGCTAGGCCGACAGGTTCAGAATAGAACCTGAATTTCCAGAGTTGCTGGTGTCCAGGCTCTGCAGTAGCTGAGTAATCGAATCGGGGGAAGATGAGCTCGAAGAGCTTGAACCGAAGCTTTCGCTGGCCTGCAGCAGGGCGCTGGCTCCAGCTGAACTCGGCGAAATAGCCGCCAACTGAGACAGCGCGCTGCTGACTGCGGGGTTGTCCCCAGCTTCTATACCCTGCGTGATCGCCTGAATTAGCACGGCGTTTTCGTTAGGGCTTGCCGATGCAGAACTCGCTGTGGCCGAGTTAGCGCTCGCTCCGCCGTTGACCGCGGATGCGGTGTTCAGAGCCGTAGAATCGAGTGCAAGCAAATCTTGCTGTGCGGAATTCAGATCACCGTTTTGCAGATCCGAGCCGAGCTGATTGAGTTCGCTCGTGAACGAAGGGGAGGCGCTTGACGAGGAGGAAATGGCCGACAGCAGGTTCGTCGAAATCCCGCTCGCCGCAGTGTTGGCAGTGGAGGACCCAACTCCATTCAGCGCATCTTCAGAGAGCGTCACGTAGTCCTGCTGCGCAGTCGCGAGGTTGCCGCTCTGGAGATCCTGCGCCAGTTGGTTCAGGTCACTGGTGAACTGGTTGGCAGTCGATGGTGATTCGAGAATCTGCGCCAGAAGAGTGCTAGTGATTCCGCTTGTGGACACGATTTTCCCCTTTTCGGACCCTGTGTCCGTTATCTGTTCATATCCGCTATCTGTTTATATCGGCTATTTGTCTATATCGGCATCCGGGGGCAAAAGCCGAGACCCGGCATGTTCGTACTAGCCTCGAGATGCAATCGTCGCAGATCTCGCACACAAGGAGAGAAGGCAAGTTCTCGACTACATGGAATCCGCTGGGGAGTTCAGGAAGTTGTCAGCGTTGATTAAGACTGCCGGGCGCTCTCAGGCCGCGCCGCCGGAGCCCTGTAAAAGGGGAGCGGGGACGGGCTACCTGGGCTTCGCCAACTGGAAAAAATAGAACTGAGAAACGATCTCTCACGACACCAAGACTCGCCGGTATGCAACCGATTGAAAAGGAAAGGAAATTTTGGAGCCGAGAGCGAGAGTTGAACTCGCGACCTGCCGATTACGAAATGAACTGTTTTTGTCCATCCCTTTTGCTTTCAATCTCCCGCGTTCGACGCCATTCCCGTCCTTTCGCCCCCTTTCGCCAAGTGAATGTGCAACGCAAAGTGCAACGCGCCTACCTTGTCCGTCCCGATGGAGGCTGATATAGGTCTGTGTATGAAAGAACGCCTCTCAATCGGCCACATGCCAAGAGCACTAAGCGCGCTCGCAAAATGTCGCGCAGTTTCACGCCTAAAAAAGAAGTTTGAAACGCGAAACACATACACAAAGCGCCCTTAAGAGACATCTGCAAAAGCGGATTGATACGCAAAAAGACCGGGAAGACCGCCGGTCATTAGGAATAGAATTGCGTCGCCATCGCTGTAGGCTCCACTCCTCACTGCCGAAAGCAAGCCTGCGAAAGCCTTGCCGGTATACACCGGATCGAGCAGAAGTCCTTCCGTTCGGGCCATCGTTCGCACGGCGCTAAACATCGCCGGAGTAGGGATGCCATACCCACCCCCAAGTTGGTTGCCGGCCACATCGATTGCACTGGCGGCTATCGACTTGGCTGGGTCAATCAGCGCCAGAGTTGCGTTAGCAAGGTCGCAGGTAGTCTTCCGCGTTTTTCCCATGCCATTGAAAACGGAATACGAACGTACCCTTCTGGTACCCATCCCCATCGCGGTGAAGCCAGCAGCGAGTCCGGCATGCGTTCCGGAGCTTCCATTTGCAACGATGATATGAGCAAAGCCGCCGTCGGTAGTCTGCTCTTGCTCTGCGATCTCTGTCGCGCATGCCGCATAGCCAAGGCAACCCACTGGAGAGCTACCCCCTGCACCTACGACGTAGGGGCGTCGGCCTTCTCTCCGCAGAACGTCGGCTCGCTCGTTAGCGAAATCCATGGCGTTCTCCGTGCCTCCGAGCAGATGGATTCTTGCCCCGAATATTTCATCAAGAAGAATATTGCCGTTGCGTCGATACGCCACATCCGTTCGAGGCACGACCTCAGTAAGGATGAGCTCGCATGCAAGCCCTGCGCGCGCTGCGGATGCGGCGCTCAACCGTGCGTGATTCGATTGCAGGCCGCCAGTTGTAATGAAGGTATCGCACCCTTGCTCGATCGCCTCGCCCAACAGGAATTCAAGTTTTCGGAGCTTGTTGCCACCTCCGCCGAGACCCATCAGATCGTCCCGCTTTACAAAGAGGCGTACACCAGTTCCCAACATGTGCTCCAGGCGATGTAGTCGCTGAATGGGTGTGGGTCCCTCCAGAAGCTGTGTGCGGCGAAAACGCTGAAATAGGGATTCGTATCGGGTGGTCATCGTTGCCGTCTCATCGTGAATTTCCTTGCGAGTTCAGTGGGAAATAGCGGGCTCTAAAGAAGAAGAATCGGCTAAGCCCCGCCTTGCAGGAATCGTAGCGTTGGCGTGGGGGCTTTGCACCCCTCCACCGCCCCGCCCGGAGTCTCATCAAGAGACTCCAGCGGTGCGCTGACCTAGTTTAACGGCTAGTCAGCTGTTAACCGTGCAACGCCAGACCCCAGGGTGGTGAACTGAGGATATGCAACCTATTGAAAAGAAAAGGAAATTGTGGAGCCGAGAGCGAGAGTTGAACTCGCGACCTGCCGATTACGAATCGGCTGCTCTACCACTGAGCTACCTCGGCTTTGTTGGCTTTTTAGCGTTTCTTTTCGAGCTTCTTACGGCCATTTTACGGCCAATCAGCCTCGAAACTCGCTTCGTCGCCCCTTAGTTGCACCTCTGATTTTACCACGATATTTGACTGCTGCGTCGTCGCCACGTTCGCATGGCGCAATATTTTTCGAATGACTTCCGGCCGCACCCAAGCGTGGTCCCGGAACGGCGGCATGGTCTTGTGTTGAATCGTTTGGCGTCAGCCTTGTGTTTCGATTCCAGCGTCAATCACAAGAACTTGCCAGCCTGGACCGGTTCGCAAAGGAAGGCGACTGCCGCTGCGGGTCAGTCGTAGACCGAATGCACTCGCCTGTTTCATAAAAACGCGTAGGTTGCGGTGGTGGCCATGCTCCGCTGATCGGAAGTGAGCACGCACGGCGGCCTGCGACACAAGCTCGACGCCTCGCGCGTTCGACAAATCTCAGGGGTCACCCGTGGGGCAGATACAGGAGGAGGATAGTGACGTATCCCGGTCTGGCGGGCATTCCCAGAACTTGTAGCCACAAAAAAATCGAGGGCGACTCGGTTTGACCCGTGTCGCCCTCTTTTCGATTGACTCGCGAAGTTCTTGCTTCCCGCTGCAACTTCCTAGGCCGTTCGGTTTTACCCGCGCCGCCTCTGAAACTGTTTCGTGAAGCCGTACTTCCCGGCTTCGCCCTCGATTGCGATTCGGTTTTACCCGCGCCGCTTCCTTGAGCGCACCGCAAAGTTCTTGGCTTCCGCCTCGTCCGCCGGCCACCCGGTTTTACCCGCATCGCCGTGAATTCCGCCGCTAAGCCCGCTCCCCAACCCCGCGCTTTGCTCTGGCTCGGTTTTACCCGCTCCAGCACTTGGCGCCGCATTGCGAAGCTTCCCTTCTCAATTCAATCCGTGGAGGCTGCCTCGGTTTTACCCGTGCCGCCTCTCGGCATTGAACTGCGAAGTTCGTACTTCTCTTTCAACTTGAACCGCCCGACTCGGTTTTACCCGCTCCGTTCGTTTCGGAATTGACTCGCGAAGTCTTTCTTCTCGATCAATCTGTGCGCATAGTACGAGCGCCACGAAAACAGCGCAAGTGTTTTCTAACTGTAACTGTGTGGAAATCTGTGCATGCCTGTGCAAGAAATCTCCGCACCTTTGTCGGCGCCGAGCTTCAGCGCGGCCCAATAATACTCCTACGGATTAGCCGCAGAGTCCTCAGCGAATCCGGTTCTTCCTCTCTCGGTGCCCTCGCTGTCTCTGCATTGAAGTTCTCTTTCGCTATTGAAGAACTTCAGCGCGACGCCGGATACATCGCCCACCCAATCCCAATTCCCACCGCCAAAAATAAAAACAACGACCATAAAATATATTTGATCCTCTCGATCGGACGCCGCCGGCTCAAAAATCCAAACGCTACGGAAATAACCGAAGCAAAAATCAGCATCGCCTGAAAATGACTTGGCCGCATTCCCCAAACGTCCATCACGCCTTGTGTCCCCGGGCGGCCTCGAACGCATGCAGCGCCGCCAACAAATTCAGGATCCCCGCGGTGGCCAAAAAACGGGTCCCATAGTCGCCGTTCGCATGCGAGACATCGGCGCCATCGGCCTCGATCGCTCGCGCCGCAAAATAAAAACACCCCGTTCCGAGATCCGCCACATACCCGAGCGTGTCGAACGCGTCGCTCCCGCCCGAGGTAAAAACGTTTCCACGCATTCCCGCTCCGAGAAACACCAATACCGCAACCGTTACAAAACACGTGGTCGCGCGTCCCCACATCCGCAGCAGCGCGTGCCCCAACCCTGGCACCATCCACCCCGCCACTGCAATCGCCAAGGCAAGTCTCTGCCGCTTATCGCTTCGCGGCCCGCCGCCAACACCGTCGCGAGACGCATCGGCTGGGTGCGGGGCATCAGCCTTGGTCACAACTTCAGTCGCCAGTTCGTCCTTGGTCAGTTCACTCATAAACTCTGCCGAGTGCGGGCGGCCCGGCTGTCGCTTTTCTGAAATCGCGCGTACTCGCCATCGGAAAGCGGAAGCGCAGCTCGCGCCGGCGGTCACGCCAAGAGCGCCAAAACCTCAGTCTGCACCGCCCCAGTCACAAACGCCTCGCGCTCCCCAATATAAACGTCCACCTCGCTGCGAATCCCAAATTCTTTCAAATAAATCCCCGGCTCGACCGAGGTACAAGTCAGCGCTATCACCCGCCGCACGTCATGCGTCTCCAGATCATCCATGTTCGCCCCATTCCCATGAATGCTCTCGGCAATACTGTGCCCCGTCCGGTGAAAAAAATATTTTCCGTATCCCGCCTTCTCAATTACCTCCCGCGCCGCCCGATCCACCTCCCATCCCATCAGATCTTTCCCGGCCGCCACTCGCGAACGAATCAATTCCACCGCGCGGTCCCGCGCATCGCGCACCACAGCAAACACCTCAGCGATTTTCTTCGGCACCGTAGCGCCCAGATACCCCACCCAGGTAATGTCGTAATACACGCTGCCCTTTTCCTTCGTCTTGCCCCAAACATCCAACAGCAGAAAATCTCCTTCGCGAACGGCCGCGGCCTTCTCCGCCGAGGGCCCATAATGGGGATCGCTGGCATTCGCGTTCACCGCCACATCCGGCCCGTCGTCCGCCACAATTCCCGCCGCAGCAAACTCCCGCAAAATGAACTGTTTCAGATCGTATTCCGTAATCGCTCTTTTTTCCCGCACCGACTTCGCCGCAAACGCAAACGTCTCCGCCACGATACGGTCAATCGCCATTCCGGCCGCCCGGTGGGAAGCCAACTGCTCCGCCGTCCAACAGGCCTCATACTTCTGCACCAGATCCGCCGAGCTCACGACCTTCGCCCCCGTCTCGCGCACCAACTCAATCGTTCCCGCATCCACCATTGCCACATAAGGAATCTGGTTCTTGGGCGAATACTGCATCGCCACCCGCTTCGCCCCGCGCAGCATCTTCTTTAGATTGGCAGCCAATTCCGCGTGCGAAGCATAATAAGCAGCATCGCCCGGCAAACCGTCCAGCGCCGCAGTCTCGATCTTGTGCAACAATTTCCGTGGCGCGCCCTTCGCCGGCACGAAATAAAACCACCGTCGCGTTCGCATCCCCTCGCCCAGCATCAACAGCCGCAACGCAATCGGATCCCGCCCGCGAAAATCATAAAACAACCACCCGTCGAGTTTGGCCGCCCGCAAATCCCTCTGCATCTCTTTGATATCCACACTCATTCCGCGTTCCCTCACGACTTGCTTGTCCTCGCAATGCAATCCTATTTGTCTAGAAATTCCGCAGAAAATGCGATCGATCAAACTCTCACCTGAGAGCAAGTGTCCTCTAGATTCTCAGGAAAAGGAAAGTGTCATTCCGCGCGGCCCCGGACCGCCTTTCACTATCGTCTTCACGCTTCGCAGATCAGCAACGCCTGCACCTGCTCTGCCGTCACTCCGCGCACCTCAATCCGCTTATTCCGGCTCCGCTCGCCGGCGAGGATTCTAACAGCCGCTCTCGATGTGTTCAAAACCCCTGCCAGAAAATCCACCAGCGCCTCATTCGCCCGCCCTTCAATCGCCGGAGCCTGCAGCCGCACCTTCAGCACCCCATCCAGCTCCCCGACCACCTCATCCTTACGAGCCCGCGCCTGCACTCGCACAGAAAAAACCACCGCCCGCGTCGCCGCATTTGTCCCGATGTGCAGCAAGCCGCCCGTTCCCACTGTTCCCGCCGCTTTGCCGGTCTTTGCCGTGCTCGGCGCCTCTCTGCGCACTCTGTGTCAGTGCGTGAACATCCCCATCCAGGCAATCTTTAAATCCGCTACGAGGATCGCTGCCTCATCAGCTTGTGCCCTCGCCAAATCGTTAAATTGTCACCACGCTCGCTCATACTGCACCGGTCCCCTGATCTTCACCCCCAACTCTCCCGCCGCCCGCCGCGGCCAGTAAGGATCCCGCAACAATTCCCGCGCCAGAAACACCATATCCGCCTGCCCCGTTGCAATAATCGTATCCGCCTGCGCCGCCCCGGTAATCATCCCCACCGCGCCAGTAGCAATCCCCGCCTGCTTGCGAATTTCCTGCGCGAAGCGAACCTGATACCCGGGCCCCACTGGAATTTTCGCCGTGGCCACATTTCCGCCACTCGACGCGTCCAGCAAATCCACCCCGAGTTCGCGCAGCTTCCTCGCCAGCTCGACGGTCTGCGCCAAGTCCCATCCGCCGTCCGTCCAGTCCGTAGCCGACACCCGTACAAACAGCGGCAACCTCTCTGGCCAAACTTCCCGCACCGCGCCCGCCACGCGCAACACCAACCTCATGCGATTCTCGAGCGATCCTCCGTATTCGTCGGTCCGCAGATTTGAAAGCGGCGACAAAAACTCGTGCAACAAATATCCATGGGCTGAGTGAATCTCGACCACCTCAAATCCCGCCGCCAGCGACCGCAAAGCCGCGGCGCGAAACGCCGCCACCACCCCATCAATCTCCGCAATCGTCAGCGCCCGCGGCAAAGGATAAACATCGTTAAATGCCACCGCGCTGGGCCCCACCGGCTCCCAGCCGCCAGCCGCAATCTCAATCTTCTTCCCACCGAGCCAGGGCGCCCCGGTACTCCCCTTCCTGCCCGCGTGGGCCAGCTGGATACCTGCCAACGCGCCATGCCCGCGCACAAACTCCGCAATCGGCCGCCACGACTCCACATGGGAATCCGAATAGATCCCCGTATCCGCAGGCGAAATCCGCCCGATCGCCTCGACCGCCGTAGCCTCGGTAAACACCAGCGCAGCCCCGCCGATGGCCCGGCTACCCAAATGCACCAAATGCCAACTCTGCGGATGCCCGTCCACCGCCGAATACTCACACATCGGGGAAACCACCACGCGATTCTTAAAATCAATCTCCCGAATCCTGATTCCCGTAAACAGCCCCATACCCTTTGTCCCCTTTGCGGTGTCGCGAATCCTTTGTCGAGACGCAGCATGCTGCGCCCCAGCTTGCCCGGGCCTCATGATCGACGTCGATCCGCTCCGGTTTGTCCGACGATACTTCCCCGTTCGCTAACGCAAAAATTGCTATTTA
>JBEKSZ010000101.1:0-20109 GCA_049516615.1 Candidatus Acidiferrum sp.
CGGCGGATGCCAACGCCGAGTGCGAGGTAAAGATGCAGGATTGCAGCCCGGAGTAAGCGGAACGTGCGAGCTCTTGCCTGAGGCATTGACGTTCACGCGTAGGGACCGAGCGGCGGCCGGAAGCGCCGAGGGGGTGCCGGGCCAGAACGACTGGGCCGCGAATCCACCGGGGAAGCGGCGATTTCTTGCACGCGAGCAACTGCCCCAGAAATCCGGCGCTCCTTTAGACAAGGTGACGCGGCCAGGCGCGGATTCGAGGTGGTTAAAACGAGTGCCGCGCGGCGGATGGTGCGCCTGTCCGGCACCCTCGCGCAGTCCAACCGGGCGTGCGCGGCGGACTTCGCACGGTGCGAATCGCCCCAAGGAAAGCAATCGCGGGCGGGGATGGTGTGGTGCACTTGCCTGCGGGTCGCAGAAAGGGTCGAGGGGCGCGTTCGGGCCGGACCGTGGCCGATTGCGCAGCACTAGACGTGCGTACCGTTGACGTGGCGAGTGGGGTTGGTTAGCGTGAAGGGTGGCGGAGCGCCTCCCCGCTTCGCGACGTGACAGGTGCCGCTCGACGCCAACGCGCGCACGACCCTTGTGAGGTGGGAGCTCTTCCCGTGGCCAACCCGATCATTACACTGACAACCGATTATGGAACCAACGACCATTTGGCGGGGACGCTGAAGGGTGTGATTTTGAAGATTGTGCCGGACGCCACCGTGGTGGACATTACGCATCAGGTGAACGCCTTTGATCTGCTGGATGGGGCGCTGGCGATTGGCTCCTCGTATTCTTACTTTCCGGCGCGGACGATTCACGTGGTGGTGGTGGACCCGGGAGTCGGGACGGCGCGGCGACCGCTCTTAGTGAGCGCGGGGAATCAATATTTCGTGGCGCCGGACAATGGCGTGCTCTCGGTGATTTACGAGCGCGAAACAGACGTGGTAGCGCGGCATGCGAACGTTGAGCACTACTATTTGCATCCCCTCAGCAAGACGTTTCACGGGCGGGATATCTTTGCCCCGGTGGCGGCGTGGCTGGCTAAGGGCACGCAGATCGCCAGCATGGGCGATGAGATTACGGATTACAAGAAATTTGCGCTGCCGAAGCCCAAGGCCGTGAATGGCAATGTCAAGGGCGTGGTGATGCGCATCGATGCCTTTGGGAATTTGCTGACGAATTTTCGCGCGGAGGATCTGCCGCCCGCGGCGCTGGCCGGGGGCGCGATCAGGTTGCAGGTCGGGCAGCACGCGGTGACACGGATGGTGGATACGTTTGCGGTCGGCAATAAGGGCGAGGCCGTGGCGTTTTTGGGGTCGAGCGGATATTTGGAGATTGGCGTAAACAAGGGGAATGCGGCACAGGCCTTGGCGATCGGGCGTGGTGCGGCTGTGGTGTTGAACGCCTAATTGGCTCTGCTCGCGGCGGTTGTGATTGGTGTTCGTGCTACGACTCCGGTGCGTTCCCGAAAAAACAGATTCCTCGCTTCGCTCCCAAATTGGCGAACCTTTCGTCATGGCCCTCGCAGGTTTTGCTCGAGCGGATCAGTGCTTGCCTTGCGGGGGGGCGCAGCAGGCCGCGCCCCTAGAAAAAAACGAGTGGTCTTCAGCGGGTGGCGTCGAGGGCGGCCATTTGGCTGCGCGTGCGGGGGTCGAGCCAGTCGCGCCACGCGTCGCCGAGGAGATTGAAGGCTAGCACCGCGGTCATTACGGCGAGCGCGGGGAAGACCACCATATGGGGGGCGTCGAAGAGGTGGTTGCGGGCGTCGTTGAGCATGGCTCCCCAGCTGGGCAGCGGAGCCAGCACACCCAAGCCAAGAAAACTCAGCGTGGATTCGGCGAGGATGGCGCCGGCCATGCCGATGGTGGCCTGGATCAGGATGGGTTGCAGAATATTGGGCAGGATATGTTTGCGCAGGATGCGGGAGTGCGACGCGCCCAGGGATTTGGCGGCCAGCACAAATTCCAGTTCCTTCACCTTTAAGACTTGGGCGCGAGCCAGCCTGGCGTAGCCGGCCCAGCCCGTGAGGATCAGCGCGAGGATTACTTTTCCGAGGCCCGGGCCAAAAAATGCGGCGAAGGCAATGGCCAGCAAAATTCCCGGGAATGACAGGAAGGCGTTGATCAGCAGAAGATTCACGAAACGATCGAACCAGCCCCCCGCGTAACCCGCGAGCATTCCGATCAGCAATCCAACCGTGCCGCAACCGACCACCACGCTGATGGCCACGGTTAGGGAGACGCGTGCGCCATAAAGTATGCGAGAAAGGATGTCGCGGCCGAGTTCGTCGGTGCCCATCCAGTGCGCCAACGAGGGCGCGTAGAGCCGTTGCGGCAAATCTTGCGTTGCGGGATCGGCCGGGGCGATCCATGGAGCGAAAAGTGCGGCGAGGAGCAGCACAACGGCAACGGTAAACCCCACGCGGGCCAGGACGCTTTGGCGCAGGAATTTGCGGAGTGCAGTAAACCGCCGCGCGCCGTCGCTTGGTTCTAGCGCGTGCTTCGTTTCTAGCGGGGGCGCGGGCAATGCGGTCATGCGAGGCGCACGCGCGGGTCGATGAAGGAGTACAGCAGATCGGTGAGCAGGTTGACCAGGACGTAGGAGACGGAGATGACCAGGATGCAGCCTTGCAGCAGCGGATAGTCGCGCGCGGAGATGGCTTGCACCGTGAGACGGCCGATACCGGGCCAGGAAAAAATGGTTTCGGTGACGATGGTGCCGGCAAGGAGAGTACCGAATTGCAGGCCGAGGATGGTGATTACGGGAATCAGGGCGTTGCGGAAGGCGTGGCGGAAAAGAACGGCGGCGGTGCCCAGACCTTTCGCGCGGGCGGTGCGGACGTAGTCGGCGGAAAGTTCTTCGAGCATGGCGCCGCGGACCATGCGCGTAAGGATGGCAGCGAGGGCCGCGCCAAGCGTGGCGGCGGGAAGAACGTAGCTAAGCAGGCCGGCGCGGCCGGACACGGGTAGCAAGCCCAGTTCGATGGAAAACACCAGGATGAGGATAGGGCCCAGCGCAAAATTCGGAACGGCCAGACCGAACAGGGTAAAAAGGCCGACAGCGCGGTCGGCGGCGTGTCCTCGGCGGTGTGCGGCGAAGATGCCGGCGGGAATGGCAATGGCCGCGCAGACGATTAAGGCCAGAAAAGCCAGCTCGAGTGTGGCGGGATAGCGATCAAAAATAATTCTGCGCACCGGCGCTTGGTACTTGAGGGATAGTCCCAAGTCGCCGTGGGCCAGTCCTTTCAGGTAGTGAGCGTACTGCTCAAGCAGAGGCCGATCGAGGTCCAAGGAGTGGCGGAGCTGCGCCAGTTCGCCGGGGGCAGCTCCTTCTCCCAACATTTGTTCGACCGGGTCGCCCGGGACGATGTGAATCATGAGAAAGACCATGGTGAGGACGAGCCAGAGTGCGGGGAGGGTCAGTACAAAGCGCTGCGCGAAGTGGCGGGCGACTTGGAGAAATTGCTTCAGGAGCGAACTCCCGTTTTTTCTTTGTCGCTTTCGCGTGATATTTTGTTTTCTTGCGGCGACGGCTTTCCGCCGGGAGGCTTCGCGGGGGGTGTCGAAGAGGGCGGCAATTTTGGCGCAGCCGGCAACTCGCCGGCAGCGCCCTCGGCGACTTTGCTTTCCGCGCCGGGAGCGCGGTGCAGCTGGATCTTCACGCGGGCCACGCGCTTGCCATCCATCTCGACAACGGTGAAACGGGATTTGCCAAAATCGAAACTCTCGCCGCCTTTGGGGATGAAACCGAGCTGATCGAGCACGAAGCCGCCAACCGTAGCGTAGGCGGGATCTTCCGGCAAGGTAATGTTGTACTGCGTTTCGAGATCGCGGACGTTAAGGGCAGCGTCGAAAATCACCGCGCCGTCGGCCAGCGTTAGCGGGCGCTCGACGACGTCAAACTCATCGTGAATTTCGCCAACCATCTGTTCGAGAATGTCTTCAAGAGTGACCAGCCCGAGGATGCTGCCGAATTCATCGACCACTACCGCGAGCCCGATGTGGTGAGAACGCAGTTCCATCAGCAATTCGCTGGCCGGCTTGGTTTCCGGGACGATGAGCACTTCGCGCAAAACCCGGCGCAGGTCGAAGGGCGGTGGACTTTGCCGCTCTTCGATGCTGCGCTCGCGATCGAGCAAAATCCACAACATGTCCTTGATGTGCACGAATCCGAGGATGTGATCCTGCGAGCCGCGGTAGACCGGGATACGCGAGCGCTGCGTGGTGGCGAAAGCGCGCATGACTTCGTCGAGCGCGGCTTCAATGGGAAGCGTGTGCATGTCGGGACGCGGAACCATGATCTCGCGGACCTGGATTTGCCCGAGTTCGATGGCGCTGAGGATGAATTTTTCTTCGCCAATGGCTAGCAGGCCACGTTCACGGGCTTGCTGGATTTGGATTTGCAGCTCTTCGGTCGTGTGCGCGTCGCCGTGGCCGTGTTTGCTTGAAACGCCCAGGGCGCGCACCAGCACGGACGAGACGTTGTCGAGCAAGGCGATGGCCCAGCGAAAGGTGTTAAGGAACCAGCGAAAGGGCCGCGCAATCATCAGCGCCACGCGTTCGGCACGCGCCAGGCTGACCGTCTTGGGCACCAGCTCACCGACCACCACGTGCAAGCAGCTGAGCAAGATGAAGGCGCAGCTCAATGCCAGAGCGTGGGCTATCCAGACGGAATATTTACCCGGCGTTCCTGACCACATGTCCTGGAAGGCTTTGGCGAGCGTCGATTCCCCCAAAGCGCCGAGGGCCAGGCTGGTGAGCGTTATGCCCAGCTGCACTCCGGAAACCACGCGCTGCAAGTCGCCGAGGAGCGCCTCCACGATGCGCGCGCGGGCATCGCCGCCAACGACGAGCTGCCGGACGCGGGAGAGCCTTATGGCGACCAGGGAAAATTCCGTGGCCGCGAAGAAGCCGTTGAGGGCGACCAACGTCAGGACGCCAATGAGGCGAACAACGAACATCGATGACGCACCTTCCGTCGCAACCGCGTTGAGGCGCCGGTTGACGGCGCCGCCCGTACGAACGTCTCACAACGCTTGGGGTCTCAGTATAACAGGAGGTCAGGGCTGTACCGGCCCGTCCGGGAGGCGCGTTCCCCGGGAAGTACCTTGCGCGAGATACAACGGCGTATCAGGCCAAGATGCTCGCTTCCCGAAGCCCCATAGGGCTGCGACCCGCCAGGGCTTTGCATAACGACTGGAGCAATGTAAAGATAGGAGCATGCGAAAAACACTTACAAAAACATCGATGTTCCTGGGGGCCAGCATGATTTTGGTTGGCTATACCGCGGCACAAACTTCTCCGGCTCCGGCCTCGAGCACGCCGGCCACGCCAACCGCCAAGGCGCAGACGGGCACGAGTTCAACGGGCGCTTCGGGAACAAAGTCGCCCGCGGCGAAACCGCGAACAGCGCCGGCGCCTTTCACACCCAAGACGGAGAAAGAAAAGCAAAGCTACGCGATCGGCTTGAATATCGGAACGAATGTCTCAAAAGGGATGCTGAAAGACGGCCTGGCCATCGACCCGAGCATCCTGGCGCGGGGATTCAAGGACGGCATGACCGGCGCAAAAGCCGCGATGACCGACGAGGAGGTCAAAGCTACTCTGACCGCGCTCACGGCCACCATGAAGAAGAAGCAGGAAGCGGAGCGCAAAGAGCAGGAAGAGAAGCTTGAAGCGGCTGGGGCAGTGAACAAAACCGAGGGCGAGACATTCCTGGCGGCCAACAAGGGCAAGGATGGCGTGGTGACGCTCCCGAGCGGCTTGCAGTACAAGATCTTGAGCGAGGGTTCGGGACCGAAACCTACGGCTAGCGATACGGTAATCTGCAATTACAAGGGCACGTTGCTCAATGGAACCGAGTTCGACAGTTCCGCCAAGCACGGCGGGCCCGCCACGATTCCCGTGGGCCAGGTGATTAAGGGTTGGACCGAGGCCTTGCAACTGATGCCGGTCGGCTCAAAGTGGCAGCTCTTTGTGCCTGCGGATTTGGCGTATGGAGCACGCAGCGCGGGTCAGGACATCGGCCCGAACTCGACGCTGGTTTTTGAGGTCGAGTTGCTGTCCATTCAGCCGAAGGCGGCCACCCCCGTGGGTCAGGCGCCGAC
Organism: Candidatus Acidiferrum sp.; assembly: GCA_049516615.1. Classification (GTDB taxonomy): domain Bacteria; phylum Acidobacteriota; class Terriglobia; order Acidiferrales; family UBA7541; genus Acidiferrum. The sequence goes on from JBEKSZ010000101.1 coordinate 6,092, forward strand.
GGGCGGTGCGGGAGCCGCTGCAACTCCCCCGGCGGCACAAACCGTGGCGCCCAAGGCGGCTACCCCAGTGCCAGCCACTCCTCCGCCCACCAAGCCCTAAGCTCGGCAACGGCTAGGACTTGCTTTGTGTTTTTTCAGGCGGCACCCAAAGGCTGTTCGGGCGCCGCTTTGCTTTTGCAGGCTCGCGCGCTCAGGCGACAAATCCACGCGGCAAAGCGGTCGACGTCAAAGGGAAAGTGCCAAGCAATCCCGAGCGCTAATTTTGTGCGGCGGGGGGCTGTGGCGGATGGGCGGCGAAGTACTGGTCGATGCCGGAAACCGCCTGATCGAGGCCGCGGTGAATGTTCTTGTCGAGGGCCGCGACAACGGCGGAAGGTTCCTTCACGGTGACGGGCTCGTCCTGGCGATAGGCCATATTCCAGACGGTGATGCCCTTTTTCGCGTCGCGCAGTTGCAGCTCAAAGGATACCCGGGCTACCAGATTGGGGACGGAGACTTCCTTGAAATCGTACAACTGCCCGTGCAGCACGTAATCGCCGTGCACCGCACTCTTCACCGAATAGACCTCGCGGAAGCGCCTGGTATTGCGGAGATCGCGCAGCAGGATGGCGTGGATCATCTCGGTAGGCGGTTCAGCCCAGCGCTGGTATTCATAGGTGCCCATGCCTTCGCCCTGTTCGCCGAAGACGATGCGATCTTCACGGTAGAGATGCGAGGTGGTCAGCTGCCCCAGCACGAGAGTAATGGGGAGCGGTTCCGCGCTTTGCGCTGGGGCAGCTTCGGGGACGTTCAGCTGGTAATAACGGATGGGCCGCGCAGCGCCGCAGCTCGAGACGGCGATAGCGACCAGCAGCAACCCCGCGGCGAACGCGGCGCCCTCGAGGCGGCGGCCCCGCCGCGCCGTGCCGGACCTTTCGCGCAAATCGGATTGCAAGCTGCTAAGACTGGCTAGCATGTGCGTCTCTCCCACGTTTTCGGCTTTGCCATGCTGCAATTTTTGCCACATTATTGCGGGCTCCCGGGCTTGTGGTCGCGCGGATTGGTGATGCGAATCAGCGAGTACGGGCGGGCCTTGATGTTGTCGGTGAATTCTTTGAGATTTTCGGTGACGTCGCGCATGTTTTCAAGCAGCTCATCGATGTTTTCAGAGTTGGCGTCGAGCGTGTTGTTGAGACGGCCGACGAGTTCGTTGGCGGAATCGAGGGTCCCGCGCAGCTGCTCGAGGACTTTGTGAATGTCGGGGCGATTTTCCGCAATGGTACCGTCCAGCTGATCGATGAGGTGATCCGCTTTGGCGGCAGTTTTCTTGAAGTCATCGATCAGCGGCTCCATTTTGGCGGTGAGGTTGTCGACGTGCGTCAATGCGGATTTAAGCTTCGGACGATCCTCCTCAAGCATGCCCCTGGTGGTGGCGATGGTAGCGGACAGATTGGCGCGGTTGGCGTCGTTGAGCAGGTCGTTGACGCGCGCGAGGGTGACCTTGAGCTCGGTAGCACGGTCATTCACGGTCGCGAGTAGCTGCTTGGCCTGCGGAGTGAGTTCGTTGAGGCTGTTGGCCAAAGAACTGAAATCGGTGTAAGGGTCCGCCGGGAGGGTGGCACCAGGTTGCGCACGCGGAGAGGACTGCGACCCGGGAATGATTTCGAGGTGATTGTCACCGAGGGGGCTCAGAGCCATGATGCGCACGTGGCTGTCGGTTTTCACCGGAACATCGGGCTGCACGCTGAAGACCACTTCCATGCGCGTGGGATTTTGTGGATCGATGCGGATTTGTTCGACGCGCCCAACTTTCGGGCCCCCGGCGTAGCGCACGCCGAATCCCTGCTCGAGGCCGCCGGCAAAAGGCAAATAGGTCTTGTAATGCGTCGTGGAGGTGGCGAACGCGCCGCTGAGAGCCACAACCGTCGAGACCAAGATGGCGACGGCAATAATGACGAACAGTCCGACGAACGCTTGTTCCTTTTTCGATTCCATACTTCCCTCTCTGGCCTTCCGGCTTGCGCCGCATTTCTACCACGTTCTCGACCGATACCTCTAGCCTTTCATGCCCTATCGTTGGACCAGCCTATCGCCGCACACGTTGATGCTCAGCGGTAAGCATCTGCAAATAGTCCATCTCCTGCTCGACCTCCGGCTCCGCCACACGATCGAAAAATTGCCGCACACGCGGTAGCGGATTGGCTTTCATCTGCGCGGGCGTGCCTTGCGCAATGATGTAGCCTTTGTCGATGTATACCATTTGGTCGGCAATCAACCAAGCGCTGGCCAGTTCGTGGGTCACCACGATGATGGTCATGTGAAAGGCTTGTTTGAGCTCCAGGATGAGCTGGTCGATGCCCGCGGCGATGATGGGATCGAGGCCGGCGCTCGGTTCATCGAAAAACAGGATTTCAGGATCCATGGACAGAGCGCGGGCGACGGCAGCACGTTTCTTCATTCCGCCGCTGAGTTCGGAGGGGAAATAGTCCTCAAAGCCCGCCAGTCCCACCTGCTCAAGTTTCAAGCGGGTCATGATTTCGATAGTGGAGTTCTCAAGCTTGGTATGTTCGCGCAGGGGCAAGCCGACGTTTTCGCCCACGGTCATGGAACCGAAAAGCGCACCGCTTTGAAAGGACATGCCCATTTTTCTGCGAATTTCGTCCATTTCGTCGTCGGATATCGCGGCGATGTTTTTACCCCTGAGCCAGATTTCTCCCGAACTGGGTTTTTCAAGGCCTACCAGCGTGCGCAGCAGGGTGCTCTTGCCGGAACCGGAACCGCCGAGAATCACCAGAGTTTCGCCGCGCTTCACTTCCATGGTGATGCCGTGCAGGATTTCGCGATCGCCATAGCGGACGCGGAGATCCCGCAGGGAAATCATGGGACCGGAATCGGTGTTGTCGATTGCCTCTGCCATCTCGCCCGCTTCGAGCTTTTCTAGCCGCCCGCAAAAAAGAAAATGGTAGTAAACACCAGGTCCACGATGACCACCAGAAAAATCGACATGACCACCGCGGAGGTGGTGGATTTGCCCACCGATTCCGCGCCCACGCCAGTGGCCAAGCCTTCCGTGCAACCCACCGCCGTGATGGTGATGCCGAACATGATGCTCTTGACGAGTCCAGTGATGATGTCGCGGAGAAACAGCGCGTCCAGGGTGGCGTGCATATAGCCGAGCCAGGCGAAGTCCGCCTTCCAGACGCCGAAAAGCGAGCCGCCCAGCACACCCATAAAGTTGGCCCAGATCGTGAGACACGGCAGCATCAGGATCATGGCCAGAAACTTCGGTGTAACCAGAAACTGCACCGGGCTGATGGCCATGGTTTCCAGAGCGTCGATCTCTTCGTTGACCTTCATGGTGCCCAATTCCGCGGCGAAGGCCGATCCGGAACGCCCGATGACCACGATGGCGGTGATGAGCGGACCAAGTTCGCGGGTCATGGAAATGGCCACGGCGTCGGCCACGAAATGGATGGCGCCGAATTTGCGCAGTTCGTACGCTCCCTGCATGGCGAGAATCAAGCCGATAAAAAAGGTGATAAGGCTGAGGACGGGAAGGGCGCGTACGCCCACTTCCATGGCTTGCGCGAAAGCGCGCTCAAGACGCAGCGGCTTGCCGCGGAAAGGGGAGACGAAAGCGTACACGGCAGCCTGGGCGCTCAGGCGCACCAGCGCGCCGACATAAGCCAACATGTCAATAACACCGCGGCCGATTTGGACGGTGAATTCCAAGTTATGCAGGCTGACGTCGGAGTGGCCGGGCCACGGTCTACGCCAAAGCTTGCTCCTCGTTGTCGTGGATTTCGAAAATTTTGATCAGGCGTGAAAGCTGCAATACTTCCCGTGCGCCTTTGCTGAGCCCCACCAAGGCAAAGCGCATGCCCGTGTCGCGCGAAGCTTTCAGTCCCTCGACGAGGGAGGCGACCCCGGAACTGTCGATGTAGCGGACGGCGATCATGTTTACAATCACGCGCGGTGTCCGCTTCTCTTTTAATTCACGCAACAGCACTTTGCGCAAATCGGGCGAGGAGCTGAGGTCGATGTCCCCGGTGATATCAATGATGATGGCTTCTCCAATGGTCCGCTCGACGATCTTCAACCGGGTGCTCCTTTTGGGGGGACAACGCCTGCAGGCGTCAGCGCAAGGTACTTTACCAGAAGCAGAGCGATTGCGCGCAAATTCTGCACCGGTCGGGAGGTACCTCGAATACCGATTGGGGAACCGTCAAGTGGGCAATCGGGGAGGGGATGCCCGGGAAGGGCTTGCCGGGACGACGCTAGAGCCGCCCCGTCAAGAGTAGTGCGAGAACAATGAGGATCACCAGGCTGACGCCGCCGATCGGGTAGTAGCCCCAGTTCTTGCTGTGCGGCCAGACTGGCAGTGCGCCCAGCAACGCCACAATCAGCACCACGGTGAGAATCAGCATCAACATGGGACTCCGTCCCTTTCACCGAGCTTAAAGCTCCGCGACGCTCAAGACTTCGGAGGCACAACGGTTAGCTGATCGGTGACATTGCCGGCGCCGGCGATGGCCGTTGCTTTGGCGTCGATGGCAGCCTTTTCATCGTCCGAGCGCACCGGGCCCTTGAGCGTTACCGTGCCATTCTGGCTGATGATTTTGATGTTGTGCGCATAGGTTGAAAGCGCTTTGTCTTTGTAGATAGAACTGCGAATCTTCCTGGTCAACTCGCGGTCCGCGGGATTCATCTTCTGCGCGTCCGCTGTGGTGGCGGACTGCTCGGCATCGCCCTGATTCATTTTCGTGTTATCCGGAGTGGTCTGCTGCGCACCGGGATGCACGGACGGCAATGCCACTAAAGCCGTGCCGAGAGCAAGCGTGCTGCCCAGCGTTACCATGCGTAAGATCATGCGGTTGCGGTTCATGTCGTTTCACCCCAAAAAGAAATTTTACCGACGTGTTCATCGAGTCTTTTGCCTTTGCCCAGTCGCTCGACTACCACGAGAATACGGCGCGGACCGCGCGTGGCCCATCCAGCGAACGGCGTAATTCGCAGCGCGGAGCACCTTAGTTATTTCCCATGGGGGACGCGCTGCACCCAAAAGCGCGTCCGAGAGGCGGACGGGCGGCGGGGGAACGGCGTTCACCGGGCAGACGGCGGTCGCTACAAAGCCGCTTTGCGAAGACGCAAAGCGTTGGCAATCACCGAGACGGAGCTGAAACTCATCGCCGCGCTGGCGATCATGGGGCTGAGCAGCCAGCCGAACACCGGATAGAAAACTCCCGCAGCGATCGGTATGCCAAGCGCGTTGTAGAGAAAGGCAAACGCAAGATTTTGCCGAATGTTGGCGATGGTGGCTTGGCTTAAACGCCGCGCGCGAAGGATGCCGTGAAGGTCGCCTTTAAGAAGCACAATTCCGGCGTTTTCGATGGCCACGTCCGTGCCCGTGCCCATGGCGATTCCGACTTGCGCGGCGGCCAGCGCCGGAGCGTCGTTCACGCCATCCCCGGCCATGGCCACAACGCGCCCTTCGCGCCGCAAGCGGCGGATCACTTCGCTTTTTTGTTCCGGGCGCACGCCGGCTTCGACTTCGGCGATCCCTACTTGCTGCGCCACGGCCATGGCGGTTTCGCGACGATCCCCGCTGAGCATCACGATGCGCAGCCCCTGCGCGCGAAGCGCGGCAAGGGCATCGCGCGCCGAGCCCTTCACCTGATCGCGCAAGATGAACTGCGCCGCGAGCAGGCCGTCGACGGCCACGAGTATCGCGCTTCCCGTGCGGTCCGCCAACCAATCGTTCTCGAGGGGGGGCGATTTTGCGTCCGCAACTCCCCTCTCGGACAAAAACCCCTGCGCCCCGGCCAGGATTTCGCGTCCATGCACGTTTCCCGAGACGCCCCCGCCCGCCGTTGCGCGAAAATTCTCGACTTTGTCCAGGCTGATTCCTTTCCCCTGCGCAGCACGAACGATGGCCCGGGCCAGCGGGTGTTCGCTAGGGCTCTCCAAACTAGCCGCCAGCGTGAGCACATCGTTCTCCGCAAGGCCGTTCGCGCCGGGGAAAAGATGCACTTCAGCCAGTTCCGGCTTTCCTTCGGTAAGCGTCCCGGTTTTGTCGATGACCAGCGTATCGACCCTGGCCAGCGTTTCCAGTGCTTCGGCGTTGCGCACCAGGACCCCCGCGGCCGCCCCACGCCCCACAGCGACCATGATGGACATCGGTGTAGCCAAACCCAGCGCGCAAGGGCAGGCAATAATCAGGACCGCCACGGCGGCCACGAGCGCGTGTGCGAAGCGGGGCGCCGGCCCGGAGGTAGCCCACGCCGCGAATGCCAGGATTGCCGCGGCGATCACCAGAGGCACAAAGTACGACGCGACCTTATCAGCCAGGCGCTGCATCGGCGCGCGGCTGCGTTGCGCTTCGCTGACCAGTTTTACGATTTGCGCCAGGGTGGTTTCGCTGCCGACGCGCTCGGCCTGCATCAGGAAACTGCCGCTGCTGTTTAACGTGCCGCCGGTCACGCGGTCGCCCACCGTCTTCTCCACCGGCAAAGACTCGCCGGTGAGCATCGATTCGTCGAGCGCGCTGGCGCCTTCGCGAATCACGCCATCGACGGGCACGCTTTCTCCCGGCCGCACGCGCACGCAGTCGCCGGTCACAATGTGTTCGAGCGGCACGTCCTGTTCGCTGCCGTCCGCGCCGATTTTGTGCGCCTGCTTTGGCGCCAGACTCAGCAACGCGCGAATCGCCCCGCTGGTTTTCTGCCGCGCGCGCAATTCGAGAACTTGTCCGAGCAGCACCAGCGTGGTGATTACCGCCGCCGCTTCAAAATAAACCGGCGCCGCGCCGTGCGTGTCGCGAAACGAAGCGGGGAAAATCTGCGGGAACGCCGTAGCGATGAGGCTGTCGAGATAGGCTGCACCGGTACCCAGGCCGATCAGCGTAAACATGTTCAGGCTGCGATTCGCGAGCGAGGCCCAGAAGCGCTGAAAAAATGGCCAACCGCAGCAAAGCACCACGGGTGTGGCTAGAGCAAATTCTATCCAGTTGAGCTCGCCCGCGGTGAGGTGTAGGTGCATGTCGCGTTCTAACATCGGCGCGAGCATTCCGCCAAGCATCGAAATAACGAGCAGCGGCGTCGCCAGCGTGACGGCCACCGAGAAGCGCAGGCGCATGGAAGCGTACTCAGGGTCGTCGTGGTCATGACCTGCGAGTGGATCGAGTGGTTCGAGCGCCATGCCGCACTGGGGACACGCGCCGGGGCCGAACTGTACAACCTCCGGATGCATGGGGCAGGTGTAACGGATTTTTTCTGTGGAAACTGGCGCGGTGGCCGGTGTTTCTAGGCGGCTGGCCGCCAGGGTGCCGGATTGCCCCGGCATTCCCGCAGTTCCGGGAGCGCTCAGGAATCTCCCGGGGTCCGCGGAAAAGCGTTCCGCACAGCGCGCGGAACAAAAATAGTAGGCTTTTCCGGCGTGCTGGACGGTTCGCGCAGCCTTCTGAGGATCAACGTTCATCCCGCAGACGGGGTCCGTTTCCTGCGCCCGCGACGCCGGGATTTTCAGGCCGGGAATCGCAGGGCCGGGAAGCTTGCCGGGTTCAGCCATCACAGGATATTAGATGATTTTCGCGGAACAGGTGTCACAGCAGCAAACACCAAGAGCTAGTGGACGGCCGATATCACCCAGTTCGCAAAGCTGTGCCACGCATGGGTATTGCCGACCGGGGCACGCAGCAGCTCGAGAACAATCAGGAGCCCCCCGGCCCACAAGGTGATGCGGTTCAGCTTGCGCGTGGACCACAAATCGTAGATCGCCAGCAGTGCCAGAAGCGCTAACTGCACCCGCAGATACCGCCCTCCACTCACAAAGGCCAGCGGCCAGCGCGCGATGGCCGCGTCGCTGATCCCGATGGTGGCAATCATCATCAGGCGCTTATGCGCCGCGGGATTGCGCCGCTCGCGAAATCCAAAAAACACCAGCACCGCGAAAACCACCAAATCCGTGAGCGGCACAATGTAAAACGCCCGTGCGTCGAAGTTCACAGGCTGCGCGGTGTGCCGCACCAGCGAATCGGTCGCCACCAGCGCTCCAAGCACCACCATCAGGCCGGCCAGCAGAAACCCCGCGATTCCGAGCCGGCGGTGAAGATCCACGCGCCCGGCGAGCACCAGAGAAGTCTGGGCTACAAATAAGAGGATCCAGCAGGTAAACGCCGCGCCATGAATATGCACAATCAGGCTGGGCAGCGGCGCGTGAAATACTCCGGCGAGATAGTAGCTTCGCGCGAACCCGAGGAAAACCGTGCCGAGCAGGATCACCGCCATCGCGGAAAAAAAAATGTGGTCGAAACGGCGTCCCGGCCAACCTGTCGCGCGCACCGCAGGATGTGTAAGAGCTGCAGCCATTGTGCCTCCGTGCACAATTCAACCCCTGGACCGCTCGTCACAATTAATCCGAGTCAAATACAGTGGCGGGAGTATAACGCGTTTCTGAGGCGCCATGCGCCGCGGTTGTCTCATTTTTTCAGGAGACTCCGCGCACGCCAAATCGAGCTAGCTCACGGAAAACCGCGGGTGGCCTTCGATCACCTGCGTTGCAAGTTTCGGTGTTTCGCCTTTTTTCCAGAGTTCAGTGCGAAATTTGACGCGATAACTGAGGGGACCGCCGTCCGGGCGCTCGCTGCGTTCCACCGGGCGAGGAATGCATACGAATTCCGTCTCGATGAATCCGCTGGTAGCGCGGACCACCGAATAACCGTGGCCGCCCATATCGACAAACGCCACGTGCGGCGACAAAGCGGGGTTGGACTGCGCCCGCGCCTTCTCTAGGTCTCCGCTCCGCGCATACTCGAGACAAGCCCGCACGCCGTGGCGCAGCAGGATGTTTACGGTGGGTTGCGGAACGCGATCGCCCGGGCCCTGACCCAGGTACAGCGCTCGCAGGGGATGGTCTTTCGGCAAGCCATGTTCGAGCGCCTCGACCAGTCCGGGGGCAGAAATCGAACCGGTGACAAAAGCAATTCCGACCGGCACAAAGGGCTTGGGCGGCAGGTTCTTGGCCGCGAACCCCGCCCAAAAGCTGTGACGATCACCTGCCACGGTGGCAAAGCCAGTAACGCCGTTAGCCTGCACGAAGTCATAGATTTCGCCGCGCTCGACGTACGCCGTGCCGTGATCCCCTCCGGGAAACGCGGCGTAACCCGTCCCAGGCCACGGCCGCCCTACTCCGCGGGGCAAATTTTGCAGATCGGCGCGCATGTCCAGCGTCGCCGTAGTGTTGCCCCAAATTTTCCAGGCCGCTTTTGAGCTGCGTAGCCGTTCGAGAAACCAGGCCTTCTGCTCCGCGCCGAGAATGGTCTGCGCCGGCCGGTCTTTGGAGAAATTGGCAATCTCGACTTCGCCGAAGCGAATCGACTCCGGCGGCTGGCCGTTATTGTAAGTTCGCCCGGCATCCAGGATCTCCATGGCATCTTCGGGCATGAACTCGGGGAAGTCCTCGCTCGCCAGAGCTTTCGCTTGGTTCTGGCCCATCGGCTCTTCGGAGCGATAACTGCGCTGGTCGGTGACGATCAGCTCCACGTTTCTTCCCCAGCGCAACGCGCGGTAACCCTTGAGACTGCCGATGGCGGCAAGATTGTTGGGTTCTTGCCCAAGTCCGTGCTCGTCAAAACGCGCAATCGGCGCGTCCACAACCTGCGGAGGATCGAAACTTTCGAGCGAGGGGCCGCTCGGTTTAGCGATCCGCGCCGGCTGGTATTCGAAAAACGCTTGGTTTGCCGCTACTTTCCGCGTCTGCGCCGGTCGCGTCTTGCCCTCAAAAATCTGCAAGGATTGCCAGCCGAGCCAGCTAAATTCGTGGTTGTCCCACATATTGACGAAGGGCCAGCGCGCCCGGGCATCCTGCAGGTCGGGATCGCTCAGATACCCGCGATAAACGGCGCGATAGTCTTCCACTGTCGTCGGAATGTGAAAGTCCCGGATCTTTTCACCATGCGGATAGCGCACAACGTCCCGCAAGCGGCGATCGTACATGCCCTGGGGACGGTCCTCCGGGTACCACACAATTTCATAAATAAAGTCGCCGAGGTGCAACACGAATCCAATACGCTCGGTTTCCGCGGCGCGCTCATCCTCGAAGATCATCCGTCGATAGGCATTTTGCGCCCCATCGTTCGCATTCTGGCAGCTCACGAAAACAAAACGCACGGGTCGCCCATCGTCCGCCGCGGGTGCGGTAATCGTCCTGCCGATCCGGCTGCCGGACCCTTCGCCATCGCTAAATCGGTACCAATACACGCTGGCGGGCTTTAGCCCTCCAACCAGCACGCGGCAGGTCCAGTCCGATGCCGCGGAGACCGCGGCGCGGGCGGTCGCCACCACGCGCGTGAACGATTCGTCTTCCGCAACCTCGACGTTCAACTGCAGGGTCAGGTTTCCTCTGGCTGGCCGGCGCGTCCACAATAAAACGCTGCTGCTGTCAGGATCGCCCGAGGCAACTCCTTCAGGAAAAAAATCGCGCCGTTCGCGCCACGCCAGCCGGGAGTTCGTCGCCAAGGGGCGACCCCAAGCTGCCGTCGCGCCCATGGCGGCCGCCATGCCGAGGAAACTTCGTCTGGTGATTCTGGACATGGTTACGTCTTTAGACGCGGCCGCCACGCCAAAGCTAGCGCGGATCCGCGCAACAGTCGAATCCCGTTCCCGCGGGGGGCGGTCTCGACCAAGGTCTCCGCGAGACGCCGCGCAGCGAGTTCCCCGTCCTTGCCGCTTGAACGAACGCAGTCGGACACGGAAACCTCCGGCACTGCCGAAATTTGCGCTGGCTGCTATAATGCCGCTATGACGCTTATCGAAATTACCTATCAATTGCAGGAAGCGCTCACGACCGCGCAACTCGCCGCGCTCGGCGAATTTGCCAACACCTACGGATTGCGCCGCTTCCGGGTCGACGAGGGCAAGAACCAGCTGTCATTTGAATATGACGCTTCAAGGCTGAAAGAAACTCAGGTGCTGCACGTGCTGCGCGGAGCGAGAATTCCCGTGACCGGAAAATTATCTGTGCGCGGAACCGACGATCCCATGCCGAGCGAGCCGGCCGCGCTCACGGTGTCGCGCTGATCTTGCGTTGCCTGTGCGCGATCAACTCTCTCCACCCTTGGATCGTTTGGCATCCAAGTGTTTCGCCCGCCATCGACCTTCTGCAAAGGCAGCGAGCAGTTTTTTCGCTTTGCCGGCGTCGAGCTCCGCAAGACACGAACCTTTCGTAAAGAAGTCGTTCAGCCCAGCGATCTTTCTGAGCTTCTCCGGCGTGACGCTGGAGAAACCCATGCTCCAAGAACCAAAAGACCGGCGCGGAATTGGTTCCCTGACAGTCAGAGTCACCTGCGTACGGCGTTTGTCAACCAGCAGCCCCCGGTAAAGGACGTCGATAGTTGCGGACTCGCCTTCGAGTACCTGAAAAAAGCTGCCGTCAGATTCAGAGTATAAAAGCATGCCGGTGAGGCCCCGGCGTTCGTTGGCGGCGCGAGCGTGTAGCAAAAGTTCGGAAAGCTGCGTAGGTGTGAAGGTCTGCGTCGCAACGCTTCCGTAAATGACATGTATGCGGGTTGGTGGCCCCACGGATCCAATCGTTCGGCGGACCGAGCGAATCGGCGGTCCGCTAACAAACCTATGAGCTACATGTTCTTTTTGAAAAGCAATAGAAGTTTCATACAGCGATTCGGTTGCTGCGAGAATTCGACCCCAGTGAGCGCAGTGTTCATGAACTCGGAATAGCCAGGCGTCTTCTGAGCACTCTGCTCCGCTAGATCGTGGAACCCCATAGACCAATCGGGAAAGAGCCGCTGCTCCGACGTGCCCTGCAGGAGGGCCAAATATCCCCGGTGGCGCGGGTCACCTTCGATGGTCTCCATAAGTTTGCGGACCGCATCTGGCTCCCCTTCGAGCACCTGCATAAAATTGCCATCCTTATAGAGCAGCATTCCCGTCAATCCCAGCTTGGCGTTTTTGGGACGGGCTTGCTCTAGAAGTGCCCGCAGCTCAGGCTTGCTGAAGGGCTGCGAGGCGGAACTTGCATAGACGGTATGAAACACGGGTGCACCTCGGACATGGGAATTGGTCGGGCGCTTACGGCTAGGAAGGAAAGAACCGGCGGCGGCACGAGACAGGCTTCATCGCCAGGAAGCGATGAAAACCGCTGGGCAATCTCATGGCGGCAATCCGAGCTGCCGGGGCGGTCGACGATTGTGGGTAAATGAAAATGGGGTTCCCGCTTGGGATCGGGAACCCCGGAAGGCGCGTTCCATTGCCAGTGTCGTTTTCACACCGGCGCGTGGGGTCATCCATCCTAGCTTCCCTCTCAGAGGCAGGTGGGAACGGCAGGTAAAAAGTGTCAAGCAAGCCCCTTCCCCCTCGCTCGCCGCTCTTTACAAACCGTCATTGAAACGCGCCTACGCCGGGGACTAGTGCACGGCAAACGCCAACTCTCGCCCTGCGATGGACTTTCCGTAAGCATATTCATATCTGACATTTGTGCGCCTGCCGTGCCCGCTTTGCACTCCTCGAACCAGCCCATAATCCCGATTCGGATTCCCGCCCGGCCCGACTCGGGAACGCCTCCCCTCTGATCTATATCTACCCGCACCTCGTTCTAGAACTCTAGTAACACCCGCCCGCCCGGCGCCGTTCTATCGGTTTTTTTTGGCACTCCGCACAGACTCTCTCCATGCAACCGCCTCCCGCCTCGCTCTCCAGCCAAGACGCGGCTGAGTGCCCACCGAGCGCGCGTCCGCGCGCACGCCGTAGGGCCCGAAAGACCCCGCGCTGGAAGCGCGCCGCAGCCTTCCTGGTGCTCGACTGTATGGTGCTCTGCGTTGCGGCCCTCGTCGCCTGGTCCTGGCCCGTCCTGGCGGATACCTCCGGCACCCTGCGCAGCCCAGGGCCTGCGACTTGCTACTGCGCCTGCGCCGAAGCCCACTCCCGCAGCGGCTGCGCCAAAATGTGCGAACTCAAAAAATACGCCGCGCGCTGGTGGGCCACCTCCTGCGCCAAGCCCCGCGCCCACAGCCCCGCCAATAACTCCGGCACCGGCCCGCGCCTCCCCCACCCCGATCACGCCGAACACGCCGAGCGCTAGATCTCTCCAATCGCTAGAGAGCGATGTGGCGGGAAAAGACGACACCCGACCACGGCTAACCACTGAGATTCTAGAAATTTGACCGTTAAATCACGCGGAATGAACACTCGCAAAAGGTTGTAAAGAAAACAGGTACGTAAAGTCCCTTTGTTTTAGCAACCTTTCACGAAACTTTTGGCTGGTTTAAGCGCACCGAAAACAGGAATTCATCTCCTAAAGGTGGGTTTATTCGCCCAGCAGCTGGGCCAGAATTTCCGGGATCTCAAAGATCGCCTGATTATTCTGCGCGGCCACGTTCCTGCGGAATTCGGCCAGCGCGCCAGGATCCAGCATCCGCCGCACCCCGTCGACAACTTGCGTGAAATTATCGAGCACGATGCCCACGCGTTTCTCCGTCACCCATTGCGTGTTGTAGCGCTCCTGCGGCAGCGTCCAGGCATTGCACTCGACGAGTACCGGCAGCCCCTTCACCATGGACTCGGCAATGCTCCCCGGCCCAGGCTTGCCAATCAGGAAATCCGCCGCCCGCATGAACTTCGGCACCTCCTTCGTGAAGCCCATGACGTGCACCGGCATTTTCCACTTGTGCCCGCGCAGTTTGTTGGCCAATTCTTCATTCTTCCCGCAGATCAGGATCAGTTGCAGTTGCAGATCGACGGCGTCCAGACGCTCGGTAATCTCGTACATCACCTTCGAGCCGTGCCCGCCAAATAGCATGATCGCTGTAGGTAGCTCCGGCAACAGGCCCATGTCGCGCCGCAGTTCGAGCGGATCGGAGTCATCCGCCTGGTAGAAATCCGGGCGCAGGATCATCCCGCTGGTCCGAAAAATGTGCGCTTCGTCGTGGCCCATGGTGCGCGCCTGTTCCGCGGCCTTTTCCGTTCCAGCAATCACATACTGTTCTTTAATTGGCTCGATCCAGAAGCGCGGCGGAAAGTCCGCCAAGT